>CAINCM010000098.1 GCA_903847005.1 uncultured Chloroflexota bacterium
CGCACGCGCCTGGTTGCGCTCGAGGCACACCTGGAGCGCGAGCGGCTCCTCCTCGCGGAAGGGATTCGACCATGGAGTGCCGACCCACGTGCGCTTCGTGAACGCCGCAACTGAGCCTCTGCAGATGATGTCGGCGCGCACATGAACCGTTGGGCCGGCGTCGCGCAGCGCATCGAGAGCGCAACACGAACCTCTGAGAAGGTGCACCACCTTGCCGCCGCACTTCAGCGCGCAGACGAAGTCGATCTCGAGATCGCGGCGCGGCTGATGGGGAGCCGCGGCATGGTGGAGAGCGGAACCCTTGGTTGGGGGACGATCGCGAAGGCGGTGGAGGAGGTTGCTGGTGCGCCCGCCGGATCGCTCGCGAAACTTCTGGACGACGGCGGAGATCTGGGTCGCGCGGTGGAGGATCTCTTCGAGTCAGAGCGTCCGCTGGCAGGGCCGGCGCTCGAAGCGGTGGAGCGAAGCGAGCAGGTGCGCAGCGAGGCGTTGGCGGAGGCAACGGGTACGCTCCCCGCCGCACATGCGAGTGCCGCACCGAAGCTGCGCGCACTCCCGGCCGCCTTTCAGGCGATCACTTCGTCGAGCGGTCAGCGCCGACACGATCTGCTGGTCCAGCTCTTCTACGGCTGTTCGCCGATCGCCGCGAAGTTCCTCGTGCGTGCACTCGTCGGCGACCTTCGCATCGGCCTTCGAGACGGACTCCTGGAGGCGGCGATCGCCGACGCCTTCGCCGCGGATCCCGCCGCGGTTCGCTGGGCGATGCTCCTCGAGGGGGACCCGGGGAGGGTGGCGCTCCTGGCCCGAGGCGGCCGACTTGCTGAGGCCCGGCTGCAGCTCTTCCACCCGATTCCGCCGATGCTCGCCGCCGCAACCTCAGGCGTCCCCGAGGTGATCGAGCGGCTGAGCGAGCGCCCCGAGTTCGCGGGGCGCGTCGCACTCGCGGTCCCCGTCGAAGACAAGTACGACGGCATCCGCGCGCAACTCCATGTCGACGGCGAGCGCGCCGCACTCTTCGGTCGGGATCTACACGACGTGACGGTGGCCTTCCCGGAGATTGCCGCCGCCGCGCTCGCGACAGGCGCGCACGCGATCCTCGACGGCGAGATCGTGGCGTGGAGCGACGGGCGCCCGCTCCCATCGAGCGTGCTCACCTCGCGGCTCACCGGATACGCGCAGACCTTGGCGGAACAGGAGCGAACACCCGTCGTCTTCATCGCCTTCGACCTCTTGGCGCAGGGCGGCGTTCCGCTGCTTCAGCAGACGTATCGGGATCGCCGCGCAGCGCTCGAAGCGATGCAGCTGGAACAGGTCAGCGGCGGACAGATCCGCATCGCAACCTGCGTCCGTGCCGACGGCGTAGACGAGATCGAGTCGGCATTCATCCATGCGCGGCAACGCGGATGCGATGGTCTTGTGGTGAAGGTGCCCGATGCACCGTATGCACCTGGTCGCCGCGGATCGGGATGGTTGAAGGTGAAGCGTTCGCTCGACACCCTCGATGTCGTCATCGTCGGCGCAGAGCCGGGACTCGGCCGCCGGCGCGCGCTCCTCTCCGAGTGCACATTCGCGGTTCGCGACGATCTTTCGGGGAGGCTCGCGACGATCGGTCGCGCCACGGTCTCGCTGCCAGACGCAGAGGTCGCCCTGCTCAGCCAGTGGCTCGAGCTGCACACCATCGCGCAACTCGGTTCGTATCGCAGTGTCGAGCCGCGCATGGTGGCAGAGGTCGCCTTCGACGCGGTGCGAAGGAGCGAGCGTACCGCGTCAGGCTTCACCCTTCGCGCCCCACGGATCACGCGACTTCGTTCAGACTTGGGCCCGGACCAGGCGGCAACCCTCGCTTCGCTGGAGAGTCGATGTGAATAGGGTTGCGGACGAAAGGTTGGAAGCGATGCGAGGCGTACGCCATGACTGAACCGATCACACCGGCATCGCTCCTGAGCGCGGCCGCGACCTCCACGGACGAGGCGGGGAAGGTGGCGGAGCTTCGCGCCGCGATCCCGGTCTCCACCGCGGGGATCTATCTCAACGCGGGGAGCAACGGCCCGCTTCCGCGCGAAGTGGATGCGGCGGTGCGCCAGGTGCACGAGCAGGAGCTCGCCACCGGACGAGGTTCGGAGCACCTGATGGACGATGTCGAGGTTCGAGTGAACGAGCTGCGCGGCGTCTTCGCGTCGGTCTTGGCCACCGACCTCGAGCTGGTTGCCGTGGCGCACAGCACCACGGAGGCGGTGATGCGGAGCGTGCTCGCCGCAGGACTGAAACCTGGGGATCGCATCGTCACACTCGACGAAGAGTATCCGGCGATCCGCGGCAGCCTCGCCGCCCTCGCGCAACGCACGGGGATCGACATCGCAACGGTCAGCGCGCGCGATGAGCGCGGCGCTCCGATCGCAGACGAGGAGATCGTCGCGCGCGTATCCGAGCTCTGCTCGCCGCCAACGCGAGCGATCGTGATCTCACGCGTGAGTTGGATCAGCGGTCGCATCCTTCCGCTCGAGAGCATCCTCCCGCTCGCGCGCGCCGCCGGAATCATCAGCATCGTCGACGGCGCACAGGCCGTTGGCGCCATGCTCGACGCCACGGATGCGCTCGATCCGGACGCGCTCGCCTTCCCGTCGCAGAAGTGGCTCCTCGGCATCGAAGGGCTCGCTGGCCTCCGCATCTCGCGCCGTGCGCTGGACGACGGTCGCCTGCAGTCGCCGATCGCCGGCTTCCTCGCCTTTCGCGAGCCGGCGCTCGACGGTCGTGGCCAGATGCACGACGACGCACGTCGCTTCCAGACGTCGGGTTTTGCGCGGCCTGCACTCGTCGGTGCTGCACGCGCTGCCGGTTGGCTCTCCATGCAGGTGGGGCTTCCCTGGGCGGTCGCGCGCGCGGGTCGCCTTGCCCGGGACTTCGCCGCCGGCGCCGCCGCGATCCCCGGCGTCGAACTCCTCGTCGGTCCCGGGCGCCACGCCACGATCGTGGCGCTCCGCGTGCGCGGTTGGGAGGCGTCCCAGCTTGTGGAGGAGTTCGGCCGGCGGGCCTTCGCAGTCACGCGACGCGTTCCCGGCATTGCGGCCACCCATGCACGTCCCGCGTCGCTCCCGGCGCTGCGCACCTCGTGGGGCTTCTGGAACACCGACGAAGAGGTTGCCCGGATGCTCGAGCTGCTCACCCTCGTTGCCGCGCACACGCCGGAGAGCCTGCCGAAGCGCCCAGCGATCGAAATCATCCAGCGCTGAGATGAGCGGCGGTCGCAGACCACGCGGGTTCTTCGGGAAGCGCCTCTATCAGCTGCAACACGCGCCGCGTCCGGTCTTCCGCGCGGTGCTTGCGAGCGGCGGCAGCGGGGTCATCTTCATGTTGATCTATCTCGTGTATGACCTGCATGTGGAGCGTGCGCTGGCGAGCGGCATCGCTCCGTCGCTCATCTTCGGCGGGGGAGATCTTCGCACGGAGGCGGCCGCGCTCATGGTCATCTGCACTTCGACGCTCGGCAGCCTGCTGACCTATCTGATCGTTCCCCAGCCTTCCGCACACGGCGGCGCGACCGTTCGCTCAGGCTGGTCGGCGCTCCTCGGACTCTTTGCGAGCCTGCCGATCGCATACATCGCGCTGGTGGTCGAGAGTCAGTTCCTGAAGCCGATTCTGCTCGCGCTGTAGCGGTCGCTCCGCGTCAACGCGAGACGTATCCCACCATTCGATAGCCAACGCCGCGGACGCTGACGAGGATCTCCGGCTTGCGCTGATTCCCCTCGAACTTCTTGCGCAGCCGATTGATGGCAACCCGGAGCGCTTCGTCTCCGCCGCTCCAGCTCTCTCCCCATACCGTGACACGAATCTCTCGATGCGTGATCGGCTCACCGAGGCGCGCGAAGAGGAGCGTCACGATCCGCTTCTCGATGCCGGTAAGGGGGATGCTCCGACCGTCGACATGGAGAGATCCGGCGGTTGAGTCGAAGCGAATGGCGTGGGGGACAGTTGTCATGGGAGGGGAATTCTACCCGCTTGTTACATGGCGCGCCGACCCGTTCCCCGGGCGCGCGGTGCGTTAGACCACGCCTCCCGCTGCGATCGCGAGCGTGGCCGCGGCGGCGAGGAGTATGCCAACCCCCTGCCGCAGGCCGATGCGTTCCCGAAGGATCGCCGCCGCAAAGAGCACCGTGGTGACGGGTGCGATGGAGGTGAAGACCGCCGCGACCGCCACGCCGCTCTCTTGAGACGAGAGCAGGAAGAAGAGATTGCCGAGCGTGTCGCCGCTCCCCGCCGCGGCGAGCGTCAGCACCAGCGCCACGCGACCGCGGAGTCCAGAAGGGATCGCACCCGGTCGCAGCTTCTCCGCGCCCGGCGGCCTTCGACCGATCACGCGCGCAACCAGGAAGACGCTGACGAGGGCACTCACGCTTGCAACGCGAAGACCGCTGAGAAGCCAGAGCGTGCTCTCCGATTCGACGCGAGCGAAGATGAGACTGAAGCCCGCAAAGCAGAATCCTGCGGTCATGCCATAGAGCGCACCTCCGAGCGCTGCCGCGCCGCTCGATGCATCTCGGTGAGCCCCCGGCTCGCCTGCGTTCGCCGTGCTTGCATCGGCGCTGGTGGAGACGATGAAGATCGCGACGATGGCGAGCGCGAATCCGGTGATTCGCAACGGCGTGGCCGTCTCTCCGTTCGCAAGCGCGACGCCGACGGGAATCAGTGCAGCGAGTGTTCCCGCGATGCTTGCAACAACGGAGATCTTGCCGTGCGCGAATCCGTGGTAGAGCGAGAGCACTCCCGCGCCGCCGGTGATCCCTGCAACCGCGGTCAGCTGGAGGGTGTCGAAACCTGGAATCGACTGACCACTCAGCAAGGCGATCGGAATCAGGATCGCGAGGGCCACGCTCTGACTTGCGGCAACCACGAAGAAGGTCGGCAGCCTGCGGCTCGCGATGCCGCCGACGAAGTCACCACCACCCCATGAGAAGGCGGCGAGAATGCCGTACAGGGCACCGATCACAGGGAGCCGCCAACGTAGGTCATGCGCAGATGTTCGCCGACTCCTGGAAACACGAAGGGTTCGCCCTCGCCGACAAAGCCGTGGCGCTCGTAGAAGGGGACCGCACGGATGCGCGCGTTGCACCAGAGGGGTCGGACGGCGTCGTCACGCGCCTCCCAGTCTTCGATCGCCACGCTCAGGAGTGCGCCGCCGAGCCCTTGGTTGCGCAGCTCGGGCGCCGTGGCCATGCCACGGAGTTGCGTGCTCTTCACGCCGTCGCCGGACGCCACCTCATATAGGGAGACGCAGGCCACCAGGAGACCGCCAAGCCACGTGCCCCAATGCACGCCGAGCCCCTCCGCGTCACCCGGAAGGAGTGCCCGCTCGAGCGGTCCGCCGCCTCGCAGCACCGCGCTTCGGAGCGGCAGGATCTCGTCCACCGTGACTCGTCGAATCTCAGGAAGTCCCATGGCGGCACGGTACCGCGTCGCACGCGATCGAGCCGTGGGCTACCGTTCACGCATGCCTGAGAGTCGACTCGCTCCCCCCGCGCTTCCCACTCACGACGCGCTGACCGGCGAGCGCTTCAGCATGGACCTTGCTGCGGTGAAGCGGGCGGCGGCGCGAACCGCTGGTCGCCTGCACGTCACACCGTTGTTGAGCTCCATCGGCGCCGCAGAGGCGCTTCGGCGCAGCGGCGGACCGCTGCTCGGAGACGGTCGCATCCGCTTGAAGTCCGAGCATCTGCAGCGCACCGGTTCCTACAAGGTGCGCGGCATGTTGAACCGCGTCTCGCAGATGGTCGAACACTTCGGTGAGGCGGAGGTCCAACGTCGCGGCCTGATCACCTTCAGCGCCGGCAACGCCGCCGCCGCCTACGCGTGGGCCGGACGCGCCTTCAAGATCCCGGTGCACGTGGTGATGCCGCGCAGCGCCGTTCCCGCCAAGATCGCCGCGTGCGAATCGTATGGAGCCACGGTGCATCTCGTCGACGGACTCATGGGCGAGGCTGGACTCAAGAAGGATGCACTGATCAAAGAGCTCGGGCTGTTCGATGCGCACCCGTTCGACGACCCGTATGTCATCTCGGGGCACGGCACGCTCGGCGCGGAGATCCTGGAGCAGCTCCCCGAGGCGGACGTGGTGATCGGCGGACTCGGCGGCGGTGGCATGCTCTGCGGCGCCGCCGTGGCACTCCGCGCGTTGAAGCCAGGCATACGAATCTATGGCGTGGAGCCCGAAGGATCGGCGGCGGTCAAGCTCGCGGTGGAGGCGGGGAGTGTTGTTCCGGTCCAGCCGCAGTCGATCGCCGATGGTCTCGGCGCGCCGTACGCCGGCTCATGGACGTTGCCGCTCGCCTCGAAGCTGATTGACGCCTGCGTCACCCTCCCCGATGCAGAGATCCTCGGCGGGCTCCGCTTCCTCGCCGAACGATGCAAGCAGGTGGTGGAGCCGGCAGGCGCCGCCGCACTCGCCGCGCTCCTCTTCGGTCGCGTCCCAGTGTCAGAAGGCGACCGAGTGGTTGTCATCGTCAGTGGCGGCAACGTGGACCTTACCCGGATGCCAGAGTTCCTCTCGAACGCGCTGCCGGTCCCCGGAGCCCGATAGCGCGCCTGCGCATTGTCATCGCGACCCCTGAGGCGTAGGATTGCCGCAACGTGACCGCTGAGTCACGAAGAGGGAGGAGAGATGGCAGCATTCTCGTTTGAGAATTCACGAGGCACCACGTACTACCTGCACTCCCGCTCGCGCAAGGTCGCGGGCGGAAAGACGGTGACGCTCTACTTCTTTGCAAAGAAGGAAGGGAAAGGTGCGGTCGCCGAACTTCCAGAGGGCTACAAGGTGAAGGAGTCGGGGCGAACCGGCCTCCCGATCCTGAAGAAGAAGTCGGGCCTCTTCGGCTGGTTCTAGCGCGCGTCCGCGCCGTGCCACGCAGTCGGCACGGTGATCGGTGAGACTGGGCGCATGAACGATCTGCTCGTCGTGGTCGCGCTCCTCCTGGCGGCGGTCGCCGCCGTTGCGGCGATCTTTGCCGCCGTACGGTCCGGTCGCAGCGCAGCGCCAGACCCAACCAGCACGTTGCAGGCGCAGCGCGTCGAAGATCAGCTGCAGTCCGTCGTCGAGCGGCTCGCACGGATCGACGCGGCGCAACAGGGGATCGATCGCCTGCGCGAGCCGATGGACGAGCTCCTCTCCGTCTTCCAGAACAAGCAGGCGCGGGGTCAGTACGGCGAGGCGCGTCTCGAAGAGATCGTGCGCGACGCGCTGCCAACAGATCTCTATCGCTTCCAGGAGACGCTTTCGAACGGGAAGATCGCCGACTGCATCGTGGGGCGCGGCGCCGCCTCCAATCGTGTCTGCGTGGACTCCAAGTTCCCCCTGGAGGCGTATCAGCGCCTCGTCGCAGGCGACCCGACCGCCGCGGCGCAGTTTCGCACGGCGCTCAAGACGCACATCGACGCGATCGGATCGAAATACGTGATCCCCGGTGAGACGAGCCGCCTCGCCGTGATGTTCATCCCGTCGGAAGCCATTTATGCCGAACTCTTCACGAGCTTTCCGGACATGGAGCAGTACGCGAACACGAAGCGCGTCGTCTTCGCGTCTCCCAACACGCTGCACGCCCTCTTGGCCACGGTGAGCATGTTCCACGTCGAGTCCAAGATCGGCGAGCAGGCGATCCTCATCCAACGTGAGGTGGGCGGCCTGACGCGCGACGTCGAGCTGCTGGCCGAGCGCATCGAGAAGTTGGCCACGCACTTCCGTCAGGTTGGCGACGACATCAGCGGCGCTCAGACCTCGGTGAAGCGGATCGTCAGCAAGGGTGAGCGGATCGCGAAGGTCGACCTCGGCGATGCGGAGGGTCCACCCGCCTTGCGCGAGGGGTAGCAGCACCGCACGAGGCTGCGGTACAGTTGAAAGAGGCTCGAAACTCGGGCCACGTAAAGGGAGGTCAACATGGATTCGAAGAACCTGTACATCGTCGCTGGCGGCGCCAGCCTTGCAATCTCGATCGCCTTCTACTTCGGGATCGGCGTCGAGGCGAACCAGATGCACGGCATCTACATCGGCCTCTGGGTCCCGGCGATCCTGTCGCTCGGCAATCTCCTGGCCAAGAAGGGCAAGTGAACGATCCGTTCGTCTTCGCGCTCGGGGTGATCGTCATGATCCCCGTGCTCTTTGCGGCCTACAAAGACCTCAAGAGCTAACGAAGTCGACAGAGCGGCGCCTCACTGCGGCGAAAGCTGCGGTGGGGCGTCTTGCTATCCGGCCCGGTGCGCGGCGTCGGATTCGAGCAGCACGCGTCCCCGTGGAATGGCGCGAAGCGCAAAGAGTGCGGTGATCAACAGCCCCACGCCGCTGGCAACGAACACGACGGTGGAACCTGCGGTGTCGTAGAGCACACCGGCGACGATGCCGCCCAGTGCGGCGCCCAGCGTCCCAGCCGAGTGATAGAGCGACTGCCCGGTGGCGTGAAGGCGGCGTGGCACCAGGCGATCGACAACCTCGACGGCGCACATCAGCGCAATCGCAAAGACCGCCCCCTCGGCGAGTCGCAGCAGCGTGAGCGAGAGGGCGCTGTCGAACAGTGCGACGGATGCGGTGATCACGCCCATGATTGCGGTTGCCGCAGCGAAGCCACGTCGCAGCCCGATCCCCTTGAGCATGCGGGCCGAGGCGATCATGAAGGGAACCTCTACGAAGGCGGCGAGCGTTGCGCCGAGCCCGAGCATCGCCGCGTCGCCGCCCACCTCGTCGATCCTCACCGGCCCGAGGCGATAGAACGACGCGGCGCAGAGTGCCTCGAGGAAGATGATCGCGACGAAAGGGAGCATCGCTGGAGCGAGGCGCAGCAGTTCGCTCACGCTGCCGAATCGGTCGCGTGTCGAGCGACGGGCGCGGCGCGCTGGCGCGGTGCGCGACGGTGCGCTGCGATGCGCCGCGACAGAACCGCGATCGCTCAAAAACGGGATCGGCAGAATCGTGCAGCAGAGTCCAACGGCAAGCAGCGGGACGATCGAGGACCCGCCACCATCGCGGATCGCCACGCCTGCGGCGAGAGCGGTGACCGCATAGGTGAAGCTTGTCACCGCCCGCGTCACCGCGAAGCGCGGGCCTCCGTCGCGCGCGATGCCGAGCGCGAGCGCATCCGCCGAGCTGTTCGATGCATTGCCTGCGACCGCCATGAGGATCGTGCCGCCGATTGCCGCGGAGAGATCACCGAAAGCGAAGAGGAGGATGCCGATGGCGCTCGAGATCTCGCCGATCGCGAGCCCTGCACGCCGGCCGACGACTCGGTCCGCAAGGTGTCCCCAGACGGGTCCGACGGCGCTCGAGATGAGTGCCGTCGCTGCGGTGAGCAGTCCGAGCTCGCCAGCGCTGAGGCCGCGGTCGATCATCGCGACCGCGTAGAACGGATAGAAGAGCGCGCCGACGACGCCGAATCCGCCGTAGATCGTCAACACGCCGAGGCGCGAGAGACGCGAACTACTTGCCAAGGTTCTCCGGGCCGAACGAGTGTGGCAGCAAGAAGTCGAACGGGTAGCGGTTCAGCCGTTCGACGTTCAGGTCCTTGTCCAGGCTGACGGCAACGATCGGCATCTGAAGCGAACCGGCGAACTCCCGAATCCGCTGGCGGCAGACCCCGCACGGGGAGGGCGACTCGGACGGCGATTGGACGGCGAAGGCCAGCGCCACCGCCTTCGCATCTGTGGCGAGCCGCATGGCGTTCATCGCATGCTGTTCCGCGTGCACGGTCAGGGTGTAGTCGGCCCCCTCCATGTTTGCGCCGACGTGGATGCCGCCGTCGGCGTCGGCGACCGCCGCCCCGACCGCGTAGTTCGAGTAGACCGCATAGGCACGCGGCCGGATCTTGATCGCCGCATCGACGAGGCGCTGCTCGAGCGGCGTGAGGTCCGACGCCTGGATCCTCATCGCGGAGACCACCCTTCGACCTGTCCGATCAGGCGTCGAATGTGAAGCGCGTGCAACGGCGCCAGCGGCATCGACCAGAGTGGCTTGAGCCACGCCTCCGAGCCGAGCGATGCGGCATCCGCACCGGCCCAGCCGTACTCGCGGACGTCGTCGAAGGTGCGAACCCCGCCGCCCGCGATGATCGGCAGCCGCACGCCGGCCTCGCGCAGCTCGCTCACCACGCGCAGGCCGATCGGCTTGATCGCGCGACCAGAGAGGCCGCCGTAGCGGTTCTTCAGCAGCGGCGCGCCGCTTGTCGGATTCAGCCGCAGTCCCTTGACGGTGTTGATGGCACTCAGTGCGGCGACCCCGTTCGCCTCGGCGAGCCTCGCGTGTGCGAGATAGTCGAAGTCGGGAGAGAGCTTCAGGATCACCGGGAAGCGCGACGCGGGCACGGCACGCGTGAGCACCTCTTCGATGATCGGATTGAAATCGAAGTTGACGTTGTGACACGAGACGTTGAACTCGACGGCGGCGAGCTCGTCCGGCTTCGCCCGTCGGTTTGCCGTCTCGACGAGCGAGCCGAACTCGTCGGCGCTGAATCCGCCGAGCGAGAGGATCCGGTTCTGCTCCGAGGTGCGGGCGAAGTACTCGTCGAAGTAGCGATCGATGCCGATGTTCGACCAGCCGAATGCGTTGAGCCATCCCGCGTCCGCCGCTTGCAGCGCGCCGCGATAGAGGCGGATCAGCCGAGGAATCTCGCTCAGCTTCCAGCTCTCCTGCAGCGTGAAGTGGCCCTCGCGAGGCTGTGTTGTGACGGTGCGCACGGTGACGGCGCCGAAGCGGCGCAAGTCGACGAAGTTCGAGATCGGCGAGAGACCGAGCAGCGCGACGCGACCCTTTGGCGAGCCGTAGCCGAGGAGGCTCGAGCTGGTGACGAGTCGGTTGCGAAGGTGGATCCCGTTCAGGTCGATCATGCGGCGATCGTAGCGCGCAGGAGGAGCACCACCGCCACGGAGATCGCCATCCCCACCAAGAGGCTGTTGCGCCAGCGACCGACCACGGCCCCCGTGACCACCGCAACCGCCTCAGGGCCGACGCGGAGCGATCCGTTCGCAACGAAGACGTTCGCCGCAGCGATCGCGCCGAGGACGGCGGGACCGATCAGCCGGAGATAGTCGAGCGCCGGCGCCGGAAGGCGATCGATCCCCGGCACAAGGAGCGGGATGGCGCGTGCCGCGTAGGTTCCGATCCCGCCGAGGATCGCGAGCGGCAGCAGATCGGTGCGCAACGGATCGATCATGCAGCCTCGACGTGTCGCTTCGCGAAGAGGAGCCCGGCGAGCGGTCCGAGGAGTCCGCCGATCATCACTGCGGCACTCGGATCGACGAGAAGCGATGCTGCGACCGCCACAGATCCACCCGCAAGCAGCGCCACGAGCGCCGCTCGATCCCGGACGAGTCCAACCGCGAGCCCGGCCATCGAGGCGGGGAAGACCACATCGAAGCCGATCGTGGCGGGCTCTGGGAGCGCGGCTCCCGCAA
>CAINCM010000099.1 GCA_903847005.1 uncultured Chloroflexota bacterium
CCGCCGGCGGGTGGCGGGAGAAGCGCGTGGTCCAGCGCAGACTGCAGATCGGCAACGGTGGCGACGCGCACGATCTCGACCCCTTCGGGGAGCGGGATGGCGACACGTGCCGCGATCAGCACGACGTCGGCGCCGCGATCGCGCGCCGCTTCGGCGAGAGCGACGCCTTGACGTCCGGAGGAGCGGTTCGCCAGGATGCGCACGGCGTCGATCGGCTCTTCGGTACCTCCAGCGGTGATGACAACTCGTCGGCCGGAGAGATCTCCGGCGGGAACCAGGGGCGGTCGTCGCGCCTCGTTCGGCTCGCGGATCGGTGCGTTGCCGATCGCGCGCACCAGCGCTTCGACAAGCGTCGCAGGATCCGGGAGGCGGCCGACGCCGCTGCTACCCGATGCCAGCGCGCCACTCTCGGGTGGGACGATCGTGTAACCGAAGTCGTCGGTGAGGCGGGCAGCATTGGTCGCGGTCGCTGGGTGCGCCCACATCTCGCCGTCCATCGCAGGGGCGACAACCACCGGTGCCGTGGTGGCGAGGCAGGCGGCGGTCACGACGTCGCCGGCGAGTCCGCCGGCCATCGCGCCGAGCCACTGCGCCGTCGCCGGCGCGACCAGGATCGCGTCGGCGCTATCTGCCGCTACGATGTGGCCGATGCGACCGTCTGGGAGAAGGTCGAGAAGATCAGCGTCTACCGCGTGGCCGGTGAGCGTGCGCAGGGTGAGCGGTGAGACGAATCTCGTCGCGGCAGGCGTGAGGAGAGCCTGGACATCTGCGCCTGCGGCGCGCAGCGCGCGCACGATCTCAGGCGACTTGAATGCGGCGATCGACCCCGTCACGCCGAGAACGATCAGACGACCGCTCAGCGGTCCGTGTGACTTCGCGGATGCGCCGCTCATGTGCGGACCCGACGTGACAGCGCAAGGAGTGCGCGGACGACAAGATCGGGGTCACGCAGATCGGCGCGGATCCCTGCACTCCAACCCGCCGTCGCCGCGCCGCCGGTGAGGCTGATCACAGGTGCAGGCGAACCCGGATCGCGTCGCTCCATGTCGGCGACACTCTCGTTGATCAGAGCCACGAGACCGCCTCGGATGCTGCGCAGGATCCCGGACGCGAGTGCGCTCTCGGTGGATGCGCCGATCGGTCCAGGGATGTCGGGGCTCTCGTCATACAGGGTCACCTCCGGGAGTGCGGCGGTTCCGCTGGCGAGTGCGCGTGCGGCAAGGAGGGGCGAGGCGGCGATCGCACCGCCGAGCAGCTCGCCGGACCGACTCACGCACGTCAGCGTGAGCGCCGTGCCGAGTGTCACTGCGATCGCTCCGCGGCCCTGTGGCGCGCCGTGTTCCGCATAGGTAAACCAGGCGGCGAGCGCGCGATCGACACCGATCCGATCGGGCTGCTCGAGTCGTGAGACGAGGGGTAGGTCGGTGCTGGCGAGCAGCTCGACTCGAACGCCGCGTGCGGCCGCAACGGTCTGTAGCGCTGCGGTGCCTTCGGGGACGACGCTCCCCACAACGAGTTCTGTGGCGGCACCCCCCTCGCCGACGGTGAGGTCGAGAAGCGCCTCGATGACGCGACGCCAGGCGCCGCCATCCTTGGGGTCGTGGGGCGAGGCGACACGCAGCGAGACGAGGGCGCCTTCGCGCAGGTAGCCGGCCTTTGCGGCGCTGTTTCCAAGATCAACGGCGTAGCGCACGAGCCGATGATAGGCGGGGCGGGGGATCGGCGGGCGCGTGTTCGCGGCACGCAGGCGGCTGCGCTAGGCTCACCCTCTCATGGATCATGACCACGACGAGCGGGTGCCCGGCCTCTTTGTGAATCGAGGGCTCGCCATCCTGCGCGCGGACAAAGCGAACGTCCTTCGGCCCCTTCTTCGGCAGACCGTTGCCTACCAACACCGTGTGGGGGGAGAGCTGATTGCCCGAGGCGTGGGCTGGGTCGAGGAGGTCCTCGGCGACGATCCGGATGTCTCCTCCATCTTCACGCCGCTCACCATCACCATCAACGTGGACGCGTTCCAGAGCGTCGAGTTCGATCTCTCGGAGCCTGGTCACCTGCGATACACGCTGCGCGGCAACGACGCCGTGGTGGAGATCGAGTACCGCGCTGGCGCGGTCGCTTCGCGTAGCGAACCGGTGCGAACTTGGCTCGAGTATCGCGGAGAAGAGTACGTGCAGATCGAACTGCCGACGCAGGCCTGGCCGAGCGTCGATGCCGCCGCGGACTCTTCTGAATCTGGACGCAGCGAATCCTGACGCAGCGCGCACTTCGATCCCGCGCACTTCGGGGAGGGCCGCTCAAGTCTTCCGTGTTCATCCAGACCCCTTCGGCGCGAAGCGTTGCCATCGCCATCGCCGTGGGTGCGGGGTCGAGACACGAACACACGTCCGAGCGCGGCGCGGCGCACCTGCTCGAACACCTCTGCTTCCGCGGCATCCCAGGCGCCGAGGATTCAGCGGCGCTCGCCCATGCAATGGAGTCGCTCGGGGCGACGTCGAATGCGGGCACCGACAGAGAGAGCACGATCTATTGGATCCATGCGCCGCGCGCAACCGCAGTCGACGCGGCGCGGCTGATCGGTGCGGTGGTGCTCGCACCCCTCCTGCAGGCAGCGCACATGCGCATCGAGCGGCAGATTGTCATCGAAGAGATCCGCTCGTACGACGATGACCCGAGCGAGCAGGCGGGGACGGCACTCGATCGCGCGCTCTTCGGCGGTCATGCGCTTGGACGAGAGATTGCCGGGCGACCCGCTGAGGTTCGTGCGCTTCGCCACGAGGCGGTGACGCGCTTCCATGCCCGCACCTATACGCCGTCGGCGACCACGCTTGCGATCGCTGGGGACCTGACGTCGTCTGGTGCAGGGGAGATCGCTCGCGCAGCGTTTGCAACGCTCCCGCGACGGGTCGGGATGCGGCGTCGCGCCGTCACCAAGCCTGCGACGACGAGGGTTCCCGCTCGAGGCGAGGGGCTCGTCGCGAAGATTCGAGATGGCGAGCAGGCGCAGTTCGCTCTCGGCCTCCCCGCGCTGCGACGCGAAGATCCCGATGCCCCAACGCTCGAGCTCCTCGCAACGATCTTGGGCGATGGATCTGCAAGTCGACTCTTCCTCGATCTGCGCGAAGATCGCGGCCTGGTATACGACATCAGTGCGAGCAGCATCGAATACGCAGATGCCGGCGCGTTGATCGTCGCAGGCGGTGCCGACCCGTCGAAGGTGCTCCCCGCGCTGCTGTTGGTGACGGAGTCGCTCCGGCGCCTCGCTCGCGAAGCGCCGAGCGAGCGAGAGCTGGAACGCGCGCGCGCATACCTTGCGGGTCGCCTTGAGCGTGCCGCGGACGATCCACGAGGGCTCGCGGAGTGGCACGCGAGCCAGCGTCTCCTCCGCCGATCGCCACAGGAGATCTCCGACCTGCGTGCAGAGCTGATGCGCGTACGACCCGCCGACCTCCTTCGCGTCGCGCGTCGGCTGGCGAAGGTTGGCGGATTCCGCGTCGGCCTCTCCGCGCCACGGGCCACCATCCGGGCGATCCGTCGCGCAGCGGCTCGCGGCGACCTCGACCCCGCACGACCCCTGCCCCGAAGACGGTGATCCGCTAGGCTCTGACCATGAAGTCAGAGCGAACCCTTGTCCTCGTCAAGCCGGACGGAGTCCAGCGACTCCTCGCGGGTCGCGTCATCTCGCGCTTCGAAGATCGCGGGCTGAAGATCGTTGCGATGAAGTTGATGCACGTGAGCAGGCAACTCGCGGAGACGCACTACGCCGTGCACGCCGCTCGACCGTTCTTCGCCGGCCTCGTCGCCTTCATCACCTCAGGTCCGGTCGTCGCACTTGTCCTCGAGGGACCGAGCGCCATCAGCGTGGTTCGCTCGATGGTTGGCGCGACGAAGCCACACGAGGCGGCACCGGGCACCATCCGAGGCGACTTCGGCCTCGAGACGGCGAAGAACCTGATTCACGCGTCGGATGCTCCGGAGACGGCCGCAGCGGAGATCGCACTCTGGTTCAGCAAGGGCGAACTTGTTGAGTACACGCGCGGCGTCGACGACTGGGTCCTTTCGGACGAGGAGTAGCGGCTAGGGGAGTTCCATCGGCGCCGCGGTCGACTCGGGCGCGGGACGGAGCAGTTCAGAGGCCGCCGATTCGACATCGATCGCCCCGGCGGCCGTGCCCGCGATCAGCACTGTCCCGGCCAACATTGCGATGGTGATGGGGTGCGTGACCCTTCGCACCTCTGTGCGCTGGACGTCTCGACTTTTCTGTGCGAGCCCAACGAGAAGGACGCGGAGAACTGCCGCGACGAGCGCAACGGCACCAACGAGTGCCGCGACATAGGTGATGGCGTTTCCGCCAGCGCCGACCACTTCCACGCGGGCTGCCCACAAGGCACTTCCTGGCAGCGCCACCAGTGCGAACGCAACGCCGAGCAAGACGACGCCGATCGCGCTCGTGTGTCGAGCCCATCCGGTCAGTTCCTGGAGCGACACGAGGTCGTAGCGACGCCGGATGGCGGCTCGCCACAATCCGAAGAGCGAGATCGCGAGGGTTGCGGGGATCACGAGTTCATGAGGTGCGAGGGTCGAGGGTCGGGTGATCACCGCGGCGAGTCCGAGCACGAGCCAGCCGCTGCTGCCAACGGCGAAGAATCCGAGCACCTCTCCGACGTCGTCATGGAGGAGAGCGGAGACTCCGCCGAAGAGCATCGTGAACGCCCCCGTGAGCACGAGGATCGGAAGGACGGCACCGCCCATCGGTTCGTTGACCGCTGCGATGAGCAGCGAGAGCTCGCTGAAGATGATGAGCGTGATCGCCGCGGGGATCCACACGCCAACCATGAGCGATCCGACGATCGGCAGCGAGTCGAAGATCCGCACCAAGCGGTGATGGAAGGGGAAGGCTCCCACCGAGGCGAGGACGATCAGCGAGAGCGAGAGTGCCACGCCTGCGGTGAGCGACGCGGTCGTGGCATAGGCCGGATCGGTCGCCGAGAGCGGGATCGAATCGCGCAGGAGCTCGGCGATCACCGTGAGCGTGATGAGGACGCCGGCGCTGCGAAGGTCTCGGAACACCGCACGTGCACGCTCTGCGTCCTCCTTCCCCCCTGCTGCAAGTGCGGCGAGCGACGTCCCTCCGATCAGCAGCAGCGTGATCGGCGCGAGTCCGATGGGGATCGCAAGCGCAAGATCGATGACGGCGAGTCCGAAGAGCGCGACCTGCCCCATCGCGCCGGCGCGTCGACCTTCGCCAACGGCAACGATGATCGCGAAGATCGGGCCACCGAGTGCGACCAGGAGTCGGCCAGGCTGCGATGGATTGATCGTGAGCTCTCCGATCGAGAGCGTCGACGACACACCGGCACCGGCAACGAATGCCGCACCGCCGCTGAGGAGCAACAGTGCGACGACGAGATGCCGTGCTCGCGCCGCCGAATGCAGGGGGTCGGCGATGCGCGGCAGGCGTACGAGTGGCACGGCAACGAGGCTCAGCAGTGCGATGGCGAGTGGTGCGAGCGCACGCAACGCACTCAGCAGCAGGGCGCCCTGTGCCTCGGTCATGACTCTTCGGCCTTCGTGAGCTGACCCGCGACGGCGGTCCCTGTGAGCAGCAGCGCCGCGAATCCTCCGGCGACAACGAGCGAGCTGAGCGTGTCGAGGGGACCGAGGATCGCCGCTCGAAGCAGCAGCGCGCCGGAGAGCGTGATGACCGCGGCTCTCGCAGTGGCCTCAACGTAACGACTCGTGAGCAGCGGCGGCAGTCCGATCAGAAGCAGTGCGACGCCGGCGCTGCGCAGCAGCGTCGAGGTTCCTTCAATGGGCAGTGCGAGCGGCGAAGCGCCGAGCAGCAGGCCGACGAGCGCCGTTGCCACCACGACGGGGTGCTCGGCGAGCGTGGCCGCGATGCGTCGCGGCGCGAGGTCGCTCATCAGCGCTCGCGGCGTGAGAAGTCCCGGCGGCAGCGCCACGAGGATCGCTCCGAAGATGGCGGCGAGCCGCAGCACGAGGTTCAGCGGGAGCGAGTCGGTCGGATGAAACTCGAGGAGGGCAACGGCGGTGACGGCCACGATGAGCGCAATCCATGCGCCGCGGCGCGCGCTCGTGACGGCGAGAGCGGACGCGAGCGCTGCGATCGCTGCCAGCGGCAGCTCGAGGCCGAACGCACTCACGGCACGGACGGATACTCGGGCGGCACGACGACGCTCATCCGGTCGAGCGGGAAGTAGCGCACGAATGCGCGCCCGATGACGCTCGAGGAGGGGATCGGTCCGAACGCGCGCGAGTCAGAGGAGTTCGATCGGTGATCGCCAAACACCAGGATCTCATCTGGGCCGAGCGTCCACGAGGTGAGCTCCTCGACGTCGCTCCCGCCCTCGCGGTAGACATAGGGCTCGTCAACCTTCGTGCCGTCTACCGTGAGACCCTCGGGCCCGAGGACGATGGTTTCACCGGGAAGGCCGATCACTCGCTTGATATAGGGCGTGCCATCACTGCTCGACGGCCAGCTCTCGGGTGGCCGAAAGATCACCACATCGCCGCGATGAAAGCCGGTGATGCGGGGGGTGATCTTGTCCACCATAACGTACTCGCCAGGCTGAAAGGAGTTCTGCATAGATGTCTGCTCGACCCGGAACGGCTGGGTGACGAAGGTCATCAGGAGGTAGTACGCGATCACGGTGAGCGCGACGGTTTGCAGGATCTCAATCAGGAGGTGGCGCTTCCGCATGCGGGGAGTATAGGGGTGGCCGTGCGGGGGCTGCCGCTGCGGTTGACCCCCCTCGGGCGCGCACCCTACCATCGCGCTACTGGGTGCCCATCCCAGTCGGGGCGCGTTTGCGACCCGTAGCCCGACAGACGCCCGACCCGAAGCGCGGTGCACGCACCGCGGCCACGCGACGGATCTGGACGCATCGGAGGAGTATTCAAGCGATGGAAATCACTACGACGCTGCTGCAGAGTTTGATTCTTCCAGCAGGTATCGTCGCCGTCCTCTTCGCCATCTGGCTCGCGAACAACGTTCTCGGACGTGATCGCGGGACCAAGGCAATGCAAGAGGTCGCCGGCACAATCTTCGAAGGGGCGGTCGCCTTCATGCGACGCCAGTATTTCACGATCGCTGCGCTTGCAGTGGTCGGTTCAGTTGCGATCGGCGCACTGATCTCGGTCTTCGAGACCGCGGAAGTGGCCGAGACGAGCGTCTATGGAGTCGAGCTCGGCATTCGCACGGGTCTCAGTTTCCTCTTCGGCGCGATCTGCTCGATGGCCTCAGGGATCATCGGCATGTACATCAGCGTCAAGGCGAACCTGCGCACCACCGCCGCCGCACGCGACGGCGTGGTGAAGGCGGTCCAGGTGGCGATGCGCGGCGGAGCCGTCTCAGGCTTCCTCGTCGTCGCACTTTCGCTCCTCGGGGTCTACGGCGTCTTTGTCGCCTTCGGTGGCTTGACGAATCCGGCCGAGGCACCGTTCCTGATCGTCGGCTACGGATTCGGCGCGTCGTTCGTTGCGCTCTTCGCGCAGCTTGGCGGCGGGATCTACACCAAGGCGGCCGATGTTGGATCCGATCTCGTCGGCAAAGTGGAGAAGGGCATTCCAGAGGATGACCCTCGCAACGCGGGCGTGATCGCGGACCTTGTCGGCGACAACGTGGGCGACTGCGCTGGTCGCGGCGCCGACCTCTTCGAGTCGACCGCAGCCGAGAACATCGGTGCAATGATCTTGGGTGTGGGTGCCTTCACGATCGCCTCGGCGGCCGGATGGGCGAATCCAGAGGCGTGGATCTTCTTCCCGCTCGTCGTGCGCGCCTTCGGGCTCGTCGGCACGATCGTGGCGATGTTCTTCGTTACCGGTCGCGAAGACGAGGATCCGATGAACATGTTGAATCGCGGCTACTGGGTCACCACGATCCTTTCGGCTGTGGGAATGGCCGTCACCTGTGCGGTGATGCTCCAGACCGACGGAAGCGATGCATGGCTCTACTTCTTCGGCGCCGGCGTCGTGGGGTTGGCCACGAGCGTCGCCTTCGTCTACATCACGCAGTTCTACACGGCGGGCTCGTACCGCCCGGTCCGTGAGCTCGCCGACGCGAGCCGCACGGGGGCCGCAACGAACATCATCTCCGGCACGGCGGTGGGCTTCGAGACCACCCTCGTGACCGCCGTCTCCATCTCAGTTGCGATCTTCGCATCGCACTGGCTCGGGGAGCAGGCGGCAATCGCCGCAGGTTTGGTCGGGGAAGATGTCTCCAAGTTCGGCATCTTCGGCACGGCGGTGGCGACCATGGGCATGCTCATGACCACGGCGTACATCCTCGCCATGGACACCTTCGGGCCGATCACGGACAACGCCGGCGGCATCGCCGAGTTCAGTCGCGCGCCGAAGTCGGTTCGCCACATCACAGATCGCCTCGACGCGGTTGGAAACACGACGAAGGCCCTCACGAAGGGGTATGCGATCGCCTCGGCATCGCTCGCCGCGTTCCTCCTCTTCTCGGCCTATCTGGACAAGGTGAACCTCATCCTCGACCGTGCGGGTCGACCGATCCTCGAGGCGGTGAACATCGCGAACGTCAACGTGTTCATCGGCGCACTCATCGGTGCGATGCTCGCCTACTTCTTCAGCTCCCTCGCAATCCGCGCGGTGGGGAAGACGGCGCAGTCCATCATCGTCGAGGTTCGACGGCAGTTCCGCGAGTCGCCGGGGATCATGACCTACAAGGTCCGCCCGAACTACGCCCGTGTCGTCGACATCACCACCAAGGCGGCGCTGCGCGAGATGATCGCGCCGGGCGTTGTTGCGGTGGCCACCCCGGTGGTTGTCGGTGTGCTGCTCGGCTACGAGGCGGTTGCCGGCCTTCTGATCGTGGGAACGATCAGCGGCGTGCTCCTCGCCACGGTGTTGAACAACTCCGGCGGCGCATGGGACAACGCGAAGAAGTTCATCGAGTCGGGCGGACTCAAGGATGCCAAGGGGAAGCTTCTCGGCAAGGGGAGCGACGCGCACGCCGCCGCGGTGGTGGGCGATACGGTCGGCGACCCGTTCAAGGACACCGCTGGCCCGTCGCTTCACGTGCTCGTGAAGTTGCTCGCCACGGTCACCCTGGTGCTCGCACCACTCTTCATCGGGCCAGCCTGATCGAGGGGTAACGCGGGCGCGAGGCGCTCGCGAATCGAACGTAACGGTTGCGTGTGGGC
>CAINCM010000100.1 GCA_903847005.1 uncultured Chloroflexota bacterium
CCTCAAGCACGGTCGCTCCAGTCTCTGCTGCAATCTGATCGAGAACCTTTGAGGGGAACTGGACCTCACTGAAGACTGACGTCACACCAGCCGCCTTGATCGCATCAATTAACGCAGCGATCTCTTTGGCACTCGGCTCTTGCCCCGCCGCCTCAATCGCAACACCAACAATTTCAATCTCGTAGGTGCGTGCAAAATACCCGAATGCGTCGTGGAACGTGACGATCTTACGCTTGGAGGCGTCCACTGCCGCAAACCCCACACGCAACTCTTCGTCTAGGGCTGCGATCTCAGCGAGTCCTGCATCGCGTGCCGATTCAATCTCGGCTGCGCGCTCTGGAAGGTCAGCAGTCACCCGCGCAGCAATGCGCTCAACGTAGATCGCCGCACCCTTTGGGTCGAGCCAGATGTGTGGATCGGCGCCACCATGTCCGTGCTCTTGACCCCCTTCTTCTTGGTGCTCTTCGCCTTCAAGGTAGACCCACGCGTTGCTCTCGTCGATACCCTCAGCAAGCTCAAGCACATCCGCTTCGCCCTTTCCAGCCGCTTCAAGCAACGAGAGCGCCCACTCATCAAGGCCGAGTCCGTTCATGACGATGAGGTCTGCGCCGGCAAGTCTCTGCGCGTCGGCGGGAGATGGCTCAAACGTGTGGACATCAACTCCAGCGGGGATGATCGTTTCAATCAGGACGTTGTCGCCAAGCGCAAGTTGCGCAAGATCAGCAAATACACTGGTTGTCGCAATCACCGTGTAGGCAGCAGGAGCATCGCCGCGCTCGCTTGGCGATGGCGATGCCGCCCCTCCGTTGCATCCAATAACCAGGACGAGCGACGCAAGCGTTGCACCCACTGCTGCCCGTACGGATCTTTTGATACCTAGTCTCATGGTTCCTCCTATGTGTGCCTAGGATTGCTAGGCGGCTAAAAATCGCCTCGCCTAGTTGGCGGAGCTGCAGTTTGGGCAGCGGCCGAAGAGTTCGAGCCGGTGCTGTTCGATCGTGAATCCGGAGCGGCGCGCCGCCTCGCGCGTCACCGCCTCGATGCCGCAGTCGCCAACATCGGTCGTGGTGCCGCACTCCAGGCAGACGAGGTGATGGTGGTGCGTTGGTTCGCAGGGAATGTAGGCGTGGCTGCCGTCAGGGAGATCGATGCGCTCGAGAAGGCCCTGCTCGCCGAGGAGTTCGAGCAGACGGAAGACGGTTGCGCGTCCGATCCCGAGGCGTCGACGCCCAACATCCTTCACGAGGTCTGCGGCGGTAAAGTGGCCTTCGCGTCTCGCAATGAGCGCGGCGAGCCTCCGGCGAGGGCCGGTGAGCCGAACCCCCGCTCGGTCGAGTGCGTCGAGCATCTCTTCTGCCATGGGGCCACGATAACACATATGAGACAGAGTCTCAATACCGTCCGCGGAGGAGCCACTCGGCCACTCGCTATAGTTGGCCCATGCAGCTGATTCGACGTGCCGCCCTCTCAGGAGTCGTCGTTGGCGTGGTCGCCGTGATCGTGTTGCTCCTCGCCAACCCGTTCAGCGGCACCCCAAGCCCGAGCATGGGGGGAGACTTCACTCCGGTCGAGCCCACACTCACTCCAGCCGCTGGTCTCGCAACCGACCACGGCCTCGGCGCCGTCGATGCCCCCGTGACCCTCACCGTGTGGACCGATTATCAGTGCCCGATCTGCGGCACCTGGGGGAACGGCGTCGAGCCCGCGCTCTACGAGCGCTACATCACCGAAGGGAAGCTGCGCATCGAGCATCGACACTACTCCTTCATCGGCGAGGAATCGTTCCTTGCCGCCGTTGGCGCAGAGTGCGCAGCCGACCAGGAGAAGTTCTGGGCGTACCATTCGCGCCTCTTTGCAAACCAGGCTGGTGAGAACGAGGGGGCCTTCAGCTCGGAGCGACTCCGCACGATCGCCGAAGCCTCTGGACTCGACCTCGCCGCATGGGATGCGTGCGTCGCAGATCCGGCGGTTCGCACACAGGTGGAGGCGGATGCCGCCGAAGCGACGTCGCTCGGCATCACCGGCACACCAACACTCATCATCGGCGAGTGGATGGAGTCGGGAATCCCTGCCGCCGAAGACCTCTACGCGCGCATCGACGAAGCACTCGGAAACTAGTCTCGTGTCGCGGGCGCACCGCATCAGCGCGCTTCTTTCAGCAGTGGGCGTCGCGATCTCGACCTACCTGCTCGGCATCCGCCTCATCGGAATCCCTGCCATCTGCGGTCCGGCACTCGGCCCGTTCGGCGGTTGCGCGAAGGTCGAAGCCTCAGCATGGTCGAGCATCGGACCGATCCCCGTCGCCGCGATCGGCGTCGCCGGTTCGGCAGCGATCCTCGTTGCAACCATCGTGCACGCTCGCAACCGGAGCGAAGGCGTGCTCGCCTTCTGGCTCTTCGCCGCGCTCGCAGGCGCCGCCATCGAGGCCGGACTGATTGCGATTCAGGCTATCGTCATCGGCGCGTGGTGCCTCTGGTGCTTGCTCTACGGATCGACGGTGCTCCTCGGAGCCGCTGCCGTCATCAGTGTCGCTCGTTCGTTCGCGCGCGAAGCTCGCGACTCGTCTCTGCCCCCGCGCTGAGCTGCAGGAGATCACGCGGGGGAGCGATCTCCATCTCCCCAAACAGTGCAACCGCTCGTCGTGCCGCTCGTCGCGCGCCGACGATTGATCCATCTTCAGCGAGCATCAGCGCAAGGCTCTCCATGAGTTCACCGCTCTGTGAGTCGATCCGGGTAGCCCGCGCCGCGAGGTTGATCGCGCGATCGTAGTCGCCCGCAGCATGAGCAGACTGGATCGCGCGCTCGATCGTTGTCATCAGGCTCACCTCGATCGTGCCGCGATACCGCTCCACCCACGGTTCGAATGGGAGCTCAGCACCGAATGGGCCGCGATAGTCGTCGAGAAGCTCCTCGATCTCTTCGGTGCGCGGTCGAATCCGGATTCTGTCGAGGCGCGCGGTAAGCGATGCAGAGTCGAAGAAGA
>CAINCM010000101.1 GCA_903847005.1 uncultured Chloroflexota bacterium
CTCGTAGAGCGTGGCGTGCGTGCCGCACTCGCTCAGATCGGGGGCCTGATTGCAATCAATCTCGTCTTTGGACTCGGGTTGAACGTTGTAGGTGGCGGCATCGACAACGCGGCGCATCTCGGCGGCCTGGCACTTGGGCTCCTGCTCGGCGTACTTGTACCGCCAACGCGCGCAGAGTCGATGCGCAGTCGGTGGGTCGGCGTGATCGGTGCCGGGGCGGGGCGAGAACAGGTGTCCACCGCGCTCGTGGCACTCGGGCTCCTGCTGATCTTCCTCAACTGGTACTCCTTTGCGCTGATGCGCACGACCCTCCCGTTCTAGTCGTGTTTGCGACTCTCCTCTCGACTGCAGACGCGTCGGACTCGACCGAAGGGCGCATCGCCGCCGTCGCAGCGCTCGGCGGCCCCTTTCTCACCGATCGCATCGACGAGATCGAAGCGGCGCATGCTGCCGGGCTGCAGGCCGCGCTGATCGTCCCCGACAGTGGATCGACGGACCTGCTCACGGCAGTGAACGTTGCCATGAGGTCGGAGGCAGAGATCATCGCGATCCGAACGAGCGCGCTGCGTGCTGCGGAGAGCGATCGGGCCTCCCAGATCACACGTCTGGCGACAGCACTTGCGGTTGCTGCAGACCGACACCGCATGTTGATCTGTGTCGATGCGCCACTCGCGCCGATCAGCGGGGCGGAGTGGGACGCCCTGCCGGCCGAGAGTCTCCTGATCGATCCCATCGCAGATCCTGATGCATGGCGCGCTGCGGCTAACCTCCCAGGCGACCGCGGGCTCGTCCTTGCGCTCGTCGGGTCGGGAGGGGATCCGATCGAGTCGCGTGAGGTTCTGCTCTGGGGGCTCAAGTACGCTGCCTCGCTCGGAGGCCGTGGCGGCGTGCGTGTTGGATTCACCGAGCGTCCCTCGCAGCAGAAGGTGGCTGGAACGGCAGGAATCGACGCCGCACATGCGGCGAAGACGCTCGCAGCGCTCGCCGATCTGTTGCGTCTGACCGCAGCAGATGCGGAGACGCTGAGGCGTGAACTCGATCCCCGTTCGATCAGCCCCGCAGCCACCCAGCTGGCTGCGCGAAGGCGAGCGCCATCGGATGAGCGCTGAACTGCTCGTCCTTCCGATCGGGCCGCTCCGCACGAATGTCGCACTGATCGGCGACACCGAACGGCGCGAAGCGATCGTCATCGATCCGGCGATCCCGTCGCTGTCGCAGCTCCTTGCGGCGCTCGCTGAGCGCAGGTGGAAGCTTGTGCTGGCCCTGGCCACCCACGGCCACTGGGACCATATGGGGGAGCTCGCCGCGTTGGCCGGACACGTGCGCGCGCACGAATCGCGCGAACTTGCGATCGGCACACATCCTCTCGACCGGCATCGGCTCGAGGACCCTCGGCCCTTGGCGGCACCGTTTCCGATCCCCGCGGTCGTCCCGAATCGCGACCTCTCCGAGGGAGACCAGATCCGCGCCGGCGCGATCAATCTGAGAGTGATGCACACCCCCGGGCACACCGAAGGCTCGATCTCCCTGCACGATGCCGGAGCGGGAATCCTCTACAGCGGCGACACACTATTCCAGGGTGCATGGGGGCGAACCGATCTCCCCGGGGGCGATGATGTCTCGATGATCGCCTCGCTTGCCAGACTCGCGAGCCTCCCCGCCGCGACGCGCGTGATCCCAGGCCACGGGGGCGCGACCACCATCGGGGACGAGCTCCATTGGATCAGCCGAGTGGTCAAGAGCGGCAGGTTGCAGGTGGGACCATCATGAGTGCAGAGGCGGCGGCCCTCCGCACCCTCGTCGCCGACGCTGTTGCTGACGCGGAGCTCTTGGCGCACGTTTCGTTGCTCGCCGACGCGGGACTTCCCATGTTCGTCTCGGGCCCATCGCGCGCGCTCACCGCTCGAGTGGCTGACGCAATCGCACTCGCATCGCCGGTGCCGGGTGCCTCCCAGGGCGGACGCGAGATCGTGATCGAGCGCGGCCATCGCTTCGAGTGGCTCGCCGATCCAACGGGGATCGGCTGCATGGATCCGCTGGCCGGGAGCGCTCCTCGCAGCCCGCGCAGCAGTCGGCTGCGCATCCGAGGGCTCCTCTCAGAACTAGATCCGCCTACGGCGCGCACTGCGCTTCGCGCGCTCAGCCGTGGCTTCCCTGCGATCGCCGAGGCGAGCGCACCAGACCTCGCATCGCTGCTGGAGCAGCTGCGCAGCGATCCTCACCGCGTTCCAGAGAGCGACCTCCGACGACTCGGCCTCGTTGCACTCTTCGATGCGTCACGACTTTCCGCCGCGCACCTGTTGCACGCAGGAGAGGCGGGCGAACGTCGCGCGCCGACGCTCCTCTCGACCTGGGATGAGCGCACACAGAGATGGGACGACTTTGCCTGGGCGGCGGTGCCCGAGATCGCGCAGCGATGCGGGGTCGCCCAGCCCGAGTACGAAGCCAGGCTCGAGGCGCGTCTCGCGATCTTGCGCGAAGGTGGGCGTCGCTAGGGGCTCCGCTATCCTCTCCCCATGACCCAGGTCGCCACGTCGCCCAATCAACTCCTCTCGGCGCTGCAGGCCTCGCTGACGGTTGCGCATGACGGCACGCTCACGGTCCGCGACGCCGCACGACTCCGCACGGAGGGGGCGGCGATCATCGCCTGGAGCGCTGCGTTCTCCACCGATGAGGCGACGGTCAAAAGCGCACAGTGGTTGGCACGGAGCGCCGCCGCCGCGAGTGGCATCTACAGCGCCAGCACGGCGCCGCTCTATGCGGCGCGTGCGAAGGGTGCCTATGAGGGTCTCAGCGTCCCCGCGATCAATCTTCGGGCGCAGGTGTTCGACATGGCGCGAACCGCGCTCGAGTGCGCGGCGCGGCTCGATGGCGCCGCTCTGATCTTCGAGCTTGCGCGCTCGGAGCAGACGTACACCTTCCAGCGTCCCGTCGACTACGCCACGAGCATCTTCGCCGCCGCGATCGCCGCTGGCTGGCACGGCCCGCTCTTCATCCAGGGCGATCACTATCAGTTCGTTGCAAAGAAATACGCCGCAGACCCCGATGCCGTCACCGCGGAGATCGCGCGCGCCTGCCATCTTGCGGTCGAGGCCGGCTATCGGAACATCGACATCGATGCATCCACCCTTGTCGACCTGTCACATGCGGACGTGTCCGAACAGCAGCGCGTGAACGTGGAGCGCAGCGCAGAGGCGGCGGCACTGATCCGTGCCATCGAGCCGCGCGGCGTGACGATCAGCATCGGCGGAGAGATCGGGGAGGTTGGAACGAACAACTCCACCGAAGAGGAGTTGACGGCGTATCTCGACGGCTTCGAAGCCGAACTGGCACGGCGACGGCCCGGGGCGCCGGGGCTGAGCAAGGTCTCCGTGCAGACGGGGACGAGCCACGGTGGCTCTCCGCTCCCCGGCGGGGGAGTCGCCGCGGTGTCGCTGGACTTCAGCGTCCTCGAGCGACTCGGTGAACTCGCGCGCGCACGCGGGCTCGCGGGTGTCGTGCAGCATGGCGCCTCCACGCTTCCTGAGAACCTCTTTCACCGCTTCCCCGAGGCAGGGACCGCCGAGGTTCACCTGGCGACTGGCTTCCAGAACACGATGTACGACCATCCCGACTTCCCGGAGGAGCTGCGCTCCGAGATCGCTGCCTGGCTGAAGGCGCACGCTGCGGAGGAGGCGAAGCCAGGCGATACGGAAGAGCAGTTCGTCTATCGGACGCGCAAGAAGGCTCTCGGTCCCTTCAAGCGTCAGCTATGGGAGATCACGAGCAAGGCGGAGATCCTCGACGCACAGCGCGAGCGCTTCCACTCGCTCTTCACCCAGCTCGGGGTCGCAGGCACGCGTGCGCTCGTCACCCGGTGGGTCCCTGAACTTCCCGATCCGCTCCCGGCGGCGCCGAACGAGCTGATCAGCGCCGTGCGCGACTAGTTGCGCGTCACTCCGGCTGCGTCGAGCGACTCCTCGAGGATCTTCAGCGCCAGCTCGACCTCTTCGGCCGTGGTCACGAGCGGTGGAATGATGCGAATGACCTGCGCATAGGTTCCGGCGGAGAGGAGGAGCAACTTCCGTTTGTTCGCTTCGGCGATGACGCGCTTCACCGCGTCTGGATCCGGGACCCGTGCGTCGCCTTCGTTCGGCTTGACGAACTCGAAGGCGAGCATCAGCCCCAGGCCGCGAACGTCGCCGATGCCGCTCCGGCCGGCGGCGATCTTCTTCATGCCAGCGAGCATCTGCGCGCCGCGCGCCGCCGCGTTTTCGACGAGTCTCTCGCTCTCGATCACGTCGAGTGTCGCAAGGGCCGCCGCGCAGGCGATCACGTTGCCGCCGTATGTCCCGCCATGCGTGCCCGGCGCCCAGCTCTCCAGAAGCTCCTTGCGCGCGATGATGCCGGAGAGTGGCAGGCCGGAGGCGATCCCCTTCGCCATCACCAGGATGTCTGGCTCCACGTTCTGGTGCTGCACGGCGAACATCTTGCCCGTGCGACCGAAACCGGTTTGGACCTCGTCGGCGATCAGCAGGATCCCGAGTTCGCGTGTGAGCTCGCGGAGCCGCGGGAGGAAGCCCGCGGGCGGGACAACGTAACCACCTTCGCCGAGCACCGGCTCGACGATGACGGCAGCAACATCTTCCGCGTTTGCCAGCGTGTGCAGGGTGAGGTCCCACTCTTCTTCCCAGCGACAGCTGCACCCCGAGCAGGAGCCACCGCCACCTGAAGTCCCTGGATCGCGTGCCGCGACCGGTGCGCGGTAGCAGTAGGGGAACGCAGTCGGGTAGACGGAGCCGGGGAGCGGTTCGAAGTGGCCCCGGTAGACGTTCTTTGCGGTGGTCATCGCCATCGTTTGCGCCGTGCGTCCGTGGTATCCGCCGCGGAAGACCAAGATCACCCGTCGCTTGGTCACTCGGCGGGCCAACTTGACCGCCGCTTCGATCGCCTCGCTGCCCGAGTTCGAAAGGAAGACGCCCCACGGCCCGCCCGACAGCACGTCGCTGAGGCGTTCGTGCAGTCGCAGCCCGGGCTCGTGATAGACGATGTTCTGCTGGCCGTGGATCAGCTTCGCCGCCTGTTCGGCGATGGCCGCCGCAACTTTCGGGTGCGCGTGGCCCGTGTTCACGACGCCGATCCCCGAGGTGTAGTCGAGCCAACGCCCACCGGATCGATCGATCAGCCACGCACCTTCGCCGCGCTCGACCTCTACGTTCCCAGCGCGACCCCAGACGGGGGCGATGACGTCGTGACCTGGGATCGGTCCACCCTTGCCGCTCATGGCTTCAGGTTAGCGCGACGACGCTGCAGGAGCGCGCCGATCGCGACGAGCGAGACGGTCGCCACGAAGAAGAGGGTGGCGAAGGCGTTCACCTGCGGCGGGATCCCTTTCTGAACCTTGAGATAGATGTACACGGGGAAGGTCTGCACCTGGCCCGCATTGAAGCGGGTGATCACGAAGTCATCGAGTGAGAGGCCAAACGCCAAGACCGCACTCGCCGCGATCCCGGGGAGGATGAGCGGGAAGGTCACCTTCCAGAAGGTCTGCCACGGGGTTGCGCCGAGATCGGCCGCCGCCTCCTCGAGGCGCATGTCGAATCCCGAGAGGCGCGCCTTCATGGTCACGACGACATAGCTCACGTTGAACATCACGTGCGCAAGGATCAGCGTCAGCTCCCCAAGCGGGATCTGCAGGGTGACGAAGAGGGTGAGGAGCGATGCGCCAAGCACGATCTCGGGCGTGGCAAGCGGAAGGAAGACGAAGAGATCGATGGCCTTTCGGAACCGGAACTGGTACCGGACGAGTGCCATCGCCATCAGGGTGCCGATCGAGGTCGCAATGACTGTCGAAACGAGAGCGATTCGCAACGAGGTGCCGACCGCGGCGACCAGCGTCGGATCTCGGAAGAGCGTGAGCCAGTTGTCGAAGGTGAAGGCGGCCCATGAGTAGTTGGATCGCCCCACAGGATCGTTGAAGCTGAAGAGGGCGACCATGAAAATCGGCAGGAGCAGGTAGACCAACGCGAGCGCCGCGTATACGGTGAGAATGCGGGTTCCGAGTGCGGCGAAGAGCCGTTGCGCGATGCTCATCAGATGGCCTTCGACGTGAGCTCTTCGGTTCCGAGCAACCGCCCGTAGAGCGTGACTCCGGCCAGGATCAAGACCATCAACATGAAGCTGAGTGCCGCGGCGGTGGGGTAGTCCCGAACGACGAGGAACTGTCGTTGGATCACGTTGCCGATCATTGCCGTATCCGGATTTCCGAGCAGTTCTGCGTTGATGAAGTCTCCGATGGCCGGGATGAAAGTGAGGAGCGAACCTGCGAAGATCCCGGGAATCGCCAACGGGAGCGTGATGCGTCGGAATGCCCCCCAGCTGCTCGCATAGAGATCCTGGGCCGCCTCCAGGAGCCTACGGTCGATCTTCTCCAACGAGACGTAGATGGGCAGGATCATGAACGGAATGAAGTTGTATGCGATTCCAGCCACGACGGAAAAAGGGGTGTCGAGAATGCGCGCGTCAGCGGCGATGAGACCGAGAGCCTTCAGCGGTCCAAGGACGATCGACTCGTCGCCGAGGATCGTGCGCCACCCGATGGTTCGCAGCAGGTATGACGTGAAGAATGGCGCGACGACAAGGAAGAGGAGGATGCTCCTCGCGCGCCCGGCCTTGAAGGCGATGTAATACGCGAGCGGAAACGCAATCGCGAAACAGAGCAGTGTCGCGGCGAATCCATACTGGATGGAGCGCACGTACTGCTCTCCGTAGGTTCCGAGCGCGTTCGGATAGTTGACCCAGTTCGCCACGCTGAACGTGAAGCCGCCTTCGAGGGTTCCGCTCCAGAAGCTCGACGCGAACATCTGGAGGTTCGGTGCCAGGTAGAACGAGCCGAGCCAGGCGAGGCCCGGGACCAGGAGAAGGGCGGGGACGAGCGCCGGCTGGCTGCGGAAGATCCTCACGCGCTCGCCCCGTCCCCTCGCTGGCTAGGAGTCGACGCCTTCGACGAAGGCGCTGAACTGCTCGTCGAAGTACGCCTGCTCTTCGGCGGCTACCTCACCCCAGACCTTGAGACGAGACTTGGTGGTGTCGTCCGGGAAGATCAGCGGATTGGTCGCGAGGGCCGGGTCGATCTTCGTGATCTCTTCTGCCGCACCCTTCACCGGGCAGATGTACTGGACATACGCCTCGACGATCGCCGCGATCTCCGGGCGGTAGTAGAAGTCGATCCAGAGCTCCGCCGTGTACTTGTGCTTCGCCCCCTTCGGGATCAACATGTTGTCTGTTGCGTACATGCCGCCCTCGTCGGGTACCACGAACGCGAGTTCGGGCTTCCCCGCCTGGATGATCCCCACGTCACCAGACCATGCAATGGCTGCGAGCGCACTCTCCTCTTCGAGGAGCACGGTGTAGGAGTTTCCCGAGAGCTTCCTGATCTGGCCGGAGTCGACCTGCTCGCGCAGTTTTGCAATCGCAGCGTCGAATGTTGCGCGGGTTGGCGCGGAAGGGTCCGCCCCATTGCCGAGCATGACCAGACCGACTGTATCGCGAAGCTCAGTCAGCAGGGCGACCTTTCCCTTCAGCGCCGGGTTCCACAGCCCATTGACCGAGCTGAAACTGTTTGTCTTCTTTGTGTTGATCCC
>CAINCM010000102.1 GCA_903847005.1 uncultured Chloroflexota bacterium
CCGTGCGCTGCGCGCGGCAATCGTGCAACTCTATGGACGAGAGCCGAAGAGCCGGACATTCCTAGATGAGGTGACCGCATGAGCACGTTGATCAGTGCGCTCATGGTTGCGATCGGCGGGGCGACGGGTGCACTGGCGAGAAGCGGTGTCGATGCGCTTGCCGCGCGACTCGGAGTCGCCGCGCCAATCGGGACGCTCGCCATCAACGTGGTTGGATCATTCGCAGCAGGGCTGGTGGCAACGCTGATCGCCGATCGGATGCTCCTTCCGGATGCTGCGCGCCCCCTCATCCTCGTCGGCCTCCTCGGGGGCTTCACCACCTTCTCGGCGTTTGCGTTGCAGCTGACGCGAATGGGGGAGGGCGGCGAGTTGCTGGCGCTGACCGTCTATGCCGCCGGTTCGATCCTGCTCGGCGTGGCCGCCGCCGCGGCAGGCGTGGCCCTCGCTCGTGCGCTCTAGCAGCAGGCGGATCGGGTAGGCTTCCAGTTCATGAGCATCACGGCAGATCCTTCAATCACGCTCGCCGGCACGCCGTCCGTCGACGCCACCCCCGCGGTTGCAGATCTTGACGTCATCGTCTCGCTCGCCAAGCGTCGCGGGTTTGTCTTCCCGAGCTCTGAGATCTACGGCGGGATCAACGCGGTCTGGGATTACGGTCCACTCGGCGTGGAGTTGAAGAACAACGTCAAGCGTGCCTGGTGGCGCAGCATCGTCCAGGAGCGCAACGACGTGGTGGGCCTCGATGCCGGCATCTTGATGCATCCGCAGGTCTGGCGGACCTCAGGACACGTCGGCTCGTTCAGCGACCCGCTGGTCGAGTGCACCGCCTGCAAGCGTCGCTACCGCCTCGATGAGCTCCCCGGAACCGACTCCCTCACCCCGCTGCAGCTTGCCGAGGCCGACGTGGTCACGAGGCTCGGGCTCGTCTGCCCCGATTGCGAAGGGAGCCTCACCGCTCCCCGTCGGTTCAACCTGATGTTCAAGACCTTCATGGGGCCGGTGGAGGAAGACGCGGCCGTCATCTACCTGCGCCCGGAGACGGCACAGGGTGCCTACGTGCAGCACAAGAACGTTCGTGACGCGGCCCGGAAGAAGATTCCGTTCGGCATCGCACAAGTGGGGAAGTCCTTCCGCAACGAGATCAGCCCGGGCAACTTCGTCTTCCGCATGCGCGAGTTCGAACAGATGGAGCTGCAGATGTTCGTGCGACCAGAGGAGGGCGCAACCGCCGCATTCGACGAGTGGCTTCCGCGCCGCCTCGAGTGGTACAAGGCATACGGCGTCTCTCCGGCGCGACTCCGCGCGCGCGAGCACGCGCCCGACGAGCTCGCGCACTACGCAAAGCGCGCCATCGACGTCGAGTACCGCTTCCCATTCGGCTGGAAGGAGCTCGAGGGAGTGCACAACCGAGGCGACTTCGATCTCTCTCGACATGCGGCGGAGAGCGGCGAGAGCCTCTCGTACTTCGATCCATCAACGGAGCAAACCTTCACCCCGTGGGTCGTGGAGGCAGCCGCTGGCGCCGATCGCGCCGCGTTCACCTTCTTGATCGACGCGTATCGAGAGGAGATGGTTCGGGACGAGAAGCGCGTCGTCCTCGGCCTGCACCCTGAGCTCGCGCCGTACAAGGTGGCCGTCCTCCCGTTGCTCAAGAAGCGCGACGACCTGGTGGAGCTTGCACACAGGATCCGCAACGGCCTCTCACGCGAGTTCGCAGCGGTCTACGACGACACCGCCGCCATCGGGAAGCTCTACCGGCGCCAGGATGAGATCGGCACGCCGTGGTGCATCTGCGTGGACGTCGAGTCGATGGAGGACCGCGCGGTCACCGTGCGCGATCGCGACAGCATGGAGCAGGAGCGCGTCAGCGTAGATCGGCTCGAAGACTACTTCCTCGGCAAGCTGCGCGCGGCGCGACCGTAGGGCTCACTCGGCCGTCTCGGCAACCTTCGGGGCTCCAACGGCGCCGGTCGGCTGTTTCCCGGCGGGCCAGTAGAGCTCCTTGTGGATCGCCTCGTCTGGCAGCCCGTATGCGCGGAGCTCCTGCTCCGCCGCCACGATCATGTCGGGATTCCCGCAGAGATATGCAACGGCCCCGAGTGGATCTACGCTGAGATCTCCAAGCGCTGAGCGAATGATGCGCTCCACCCTCCCTGTTCGCCCCGTCCAGCCGGCGTTCGCAGGATCGCTCGGTCGCGAGATGGTGGGGATGTAGGTTGCTGGATATTCACCGCTTGCACTCCAGCCGTTGAGAAGCTCGGCGTAGCCGATATCTGCGACGTAGCTGACGCCGTTCAGATAGATCGCGCGTCGTGGGCGTCCGTCTGCAAGGAGCGTCCGCGCCATCGAGACGAACGGCGCAATGCCCGTCCCAGATGAGATGAAAAGGTGCACGCGCTCGTCGTCTGGTTGCAGGATGAATTTGCCCTTTGGCGGGAGGACGCGCATGGCGTGTCCAACCGGGAGTGCGAATGCGAGCGGCGTGAACGCACCGCCACGAACGAGTCGAAGATAGAGCTCATAACCGCTCGCGAGGTCCCGCGCGGATGACGCGATGGAGTATGGCCGCTGCACCCACTTTTCGCCGACCTTGACGCCGATTGTGACGTATTGCCCAGGTTCGAAGGGAGCAGGAGTGCCGTTCGGCTTGATCCATACCCGGGCGAGCGTCTCCGTGTCGTCGATGCGCGCAGCGAGGACCGCGTTGTATGCGGGGTCGCTGGCAAGGATGCCGAGTTCAGCCACGTTGCTCTCGCTTCCGCTCACGTCCACCTCCGCCTTGCGTCGCCTACGGGCGCCTCGGGTTGAGTGTAGGGGAGCCCTCGCGCGCTCGCCCTCCCCGCGAGGTTGACGGTGCGGGGCGCGGATGGCATCCTTCGCTCGACAGGTCTTGACACCCACGGGCAGCCGCATTGCCCGCCACCGAGTCCCTTCGAGGAGGTCAGCCAGCCGATGGCTTCAGGAAGTGTTGCCGAGGTGAAGGGTCGACTCACCGTCGCTGACGTCGTCGGCGAGACCGTACCGCTCAAGAAGGCGGGCAACACGCTCAAGGGCCTCTGCCCGTTCCACGGGGAGAAGACGCCTTCGTTTGTGGTGACTCCCGCGCGCGAGACGTGGAAGTGCTTCGGCTGCGGAAAGGGGGGCGACATCTTCACCTTTGTGATGGAGCGCGACAACCTTCCCTTCGGTGAGGCACTCGCCCTCCTTGCCGCCAAGGCGGGGGTGGTCCTCGACGAGCGCAGCCGCGCAGAGGACATGCGCCGAGCGCGACTCCGCGAGGTTCTCGAGGGTGCGGTGAGCTTCTACCACGCCATTCTCACCAGCCACGATCTGGGCAAACCGGCGCTCGAGTATCTGCACGCACGCGGCTTCACCGATGCCACGATCGAGTCGCAGCGACTCGGGTGGGCACCGGAGTCGTGGGACGCCTGCTCCAAAGCGCTGGCCGCCAAGCGTGGTGCAACCCCGGAAGAGCTGGAGGCGGTGGGCCTCACCACCGATCGCGGCGGAGGTCGCGGAGCGTATGACCGTTTTCGCGCACGGGTGATCTTTCCGATTCGCGATGCCAACGGCAAGATCACTGGGCTCGGAGGGCGCCTCCTCCCGGTCGATGATGCGCGAGGGGACCGTGGGCCGAAGTACCTGAACAGCGCTGCCACGCCGCTCTTCGACAAATCGCGCACGCTTTACCTGATCGACAAGGCGAAGACGGCGATTCGCAAGAGCGGGACTGCGGTTCTCGTCGAGGGCTACACCGATGCGCTGATGGCGCACCAGTCTGGATTCGAGAACGTTGTGGCGAGCATGGGAACCGCGCTCACACCGGCCCAGGTGGCGCTGCTCCTCCGGTACGGCTCCAAGATTGTGCTCGCCTATGACGTCGACGCTGCGGGGGCGAAGGCGGGTGCGTTCGGGGCCACCGAACTCCTTCGCCTCGTCGCCGAGCTCGCCGGTGCAACAGACGGACCGTCGCTTGTCGATGTGGGGATCGTCAAGCTCCCTGACGGCAAAGATCCAGATGAAGTGGTGCGCGACCAACCAGACGACTGGCGCGCTGCGGTGGAGCGACCGATCCCCGTCGTCGAATACCTGATCGAGGAGGCGGCGAACGCACACGACCTTCGCGATCTTGGTGGACGCAAGCGTGCCGTGGACGCGATCAAGCCAACGCTTCGCCTGCTGCGAGATCCGGTGATCCGCGATGGATACGCCGCTGCCGCCGCTCGCAGGATCGGCGTAGACGAATCCACGATTCGTGAAGCGATGCGCAAACCGGGTGGTGAGAGTGCGGCCTCTGCCGCAGACGGTAGGATTTCGGCCGATCGCGTGCGCGCCGCCGACCTCGAGGGCGATCTCGCGTCGATCCTCGCCGGTGTCTCTCCGCCAGAGGCGGAACTGCTGCGCCTGCTGATCCTCGCTCCGGCTGAGCGCCTCCGCATGCGCGACTCGCTCGGCGATGACCTCTTCTCGAGCGGCCTCGCTCGTTCGCTCTGGCATGGGCTTCGCGCCGCGCTCGATGCCGCGATTGAGGCCGGTGTCTCGGTGACGAGTGGGGAGCAGATCCCTGCCGCGGTGCAGGGCGAAGAGCGCCGCCTTGCGCAGGCGCTTCTTGCGCGCGAGAGCCAACCGGTGACACTCGATCGAATCCGCATCGGCATCGATCAAACGGCACTCCGCCTCGAGGCAGATCGCCTGGAAGAGGCAATGGCCTGGTCGCGTTCGGAGATCGCGGAGGCAGAGCGCGCCGCGGATGCCGCACGCGTGCGGGAGTTGATGGAACAGG
>CAINCM010000103.1 GCA_903847005.1 uncultured Chloroflexota bacterium
AGCAGTTCGAGAAGGTCCGCTCGTCCGGGATCATCGCGATCACGCTCGACAAGGGCGATGAGCTTGCGCAGGTGATTCCAACCTCTGGCGAAGACGACATCGTGCTCGCCACGCGACAGGGCCGCATCTGCCGCTTCCACGAGAAGGAGGCGAGACCGATGGGGCGCGCCGCCGGCGGCGTGATCGGCATTCGGCTCGCGCGCCAGGGCGACCTTGTGGTTGCTGCGGCGGTGGTCGAGCCGGGAGCCGATCTGCTCGTCCTCACAGAGACCGGCTTCGGGAAGCGCGTCCCAGTCGGGGCGTTCAGCCGCAAGCACCGCGGCACCCAGGGTGTCCGCCTGATCCCGCTCGAAGGTCGAAAGACCGGTCCGGTCGTGGCGGTACGCCAGGTGAGCGAGGCGGACGAAGAGGTCATCCTGATCAGCGCAGAGGGCCAGGTGGTGCGCACCAAGCTCGAGAGCATCGCCACCCGCAACGACGGCAGCTCCCAGGGTGTGCGCGTCATGACCCTTCGCGAGGGGGACAAGGTGGCGGGGATCGCCGCCTTCCGCACAGGGCTGGCAAAGCGAGACGCCGAGGGCGAGAATGAGGGGGCCCCCAACGGGGAGGCCAGCCCCCCTCGCGTGAAGGCGGCGAAGGCTGCGGCAACCAAGACCCCGCCAAAGGGGAAGGCGAAACCAGCGGCTAAGGTGAAGGCCAACGGCGCGAAGGCCAACGGCGCGAAGGCGACCGCGACAGCGAAGACGAGCAAGGCAACCAAGTCGATCAAGACGAAACCTACGAAGCGGCGATAGGGATCGGAGGACGGCGATGAGGGCAGATTCGATCGACGTCTACACGGGGAATGCAAACCCGGAACTTGCCGGCAAGATCGCACGCTACCTCGGACGAGAGCTCGGCAAGGCGGAGGTGTTCGCCTTCGCAAACGAGAACATCTTCGTCAAGATCCTCGACAACGCGCGCGAGAAAGACGTCTTCATCGTCCAACCGACCTCGCGCCCGGTGAGCACCTCCATCATGGAGTTGCTGATCATGATCGACGCATTCAAGCGCGCATCTGCTGGGCGCATCACCGCCGTGATCCCCTACTACGGATACGGACGCTCCGACAAGAAAGACCAGCCACGCGTGCCCATCACGGCCCGACTGGTCGCGGACATGTTGCAGGTTGCAGGCGCAAACCGAATCCTGACCATGGACCTCCACCAGGGACAGCTGCAGGGATTCTTCAATGTTCCCGTCGACGAGCTCACCGCGGTGCACATGCTCTCCAACTACATCCGACAGAAAGGGACCGAGAACCTTGCCGTTGTGACCGACCTCGGTTTCGCAAAACGTGCGCGCACCTTTGCAGAACTTCTCGATGCACCGCTCGCGATCGTCGAGAAGCGGCGTGAAGGGAACGACGACCACGCTGAGGTACTCAACGTCATCGGCGATGTGAAGGGGAAGCGCGTCATCATCGTGGACGATGAGATCGACACCGCGGGAACGCTCACCGAAACGGTGCGCGCGATCGAAAAGGCGGGGGCGATCGAAGTGACCGCCTGCGCAACACACGGCGTCTTCTCCGGTCCGGCGATCGAGCGCATCGACGCCTCGTCGGTGCGGGAGGTGATCGTCACCGATTCCATCCCGATGCCGTCTGGGGTGAGCAGCCCGAAGATCAAGCGGCTCTCTTCCGCACCGCTCTTCGGTGAGGCGATCAAGCGCATTCATCTCGGCGAGTCGGTTGGTGCGCTCTTCGGGAAAGAGGCCTCGATGGCGGAGGAGATGGTCTTCTGGGATGGCGAACATGCCGGACTCCCATCAGCTTCCAACGGCAACGGTCGCGCAACGATCGGGGCCGCCGGTGCGAAGCGTCGGGCGAAGTAGACATGACGCTGAAGCTGCACCGTCCGGATGAGCGCGGCGTGGTCGCCGCGCACCGACCAGAGCGACGCGGGGACTGGCGTGCCGCACTTCGCAGCCCACGATGGAACGTTGCACCGCTGAAGAATCCCGAGATGAATCCAACGAGCCGACCCGCCAGCGTCGTCTATTGGCTTGTGCTCGGCGCACTCACGTTCGGCATCCTGATGCTGGGGTACGGCTCCGGCTTCTGGCGCTAAGGCTCGCTCGTGGTGTTCGGCTTTCTCTCCCGTCTTGTTGACTCCAACGACCGAGAGCTGAAGCGGCTCCAACCGATCCTCACCGCCGTCAACGCACGCGCGGACGAGATGGAGGCTGCAAGCGCCGAAGATATCCGCGGCCGCATGGAGTCGATCGCCGCGGACCTGCGCGCGCGAGACGGCGATGACCGGAAGCAGCGTCTCGAGGCGGCGCTTCCGGAGATATTGGCGGCCGCGCGCGAGGCGGCACGGCGCACGATCGGGCTACGTCCGTATGACGTGCAGATCCTCGGCGCCATCGTCCTTCATCAGGGGAAGATCCCCGAGATGCGCACCGGCGAGGGGAAGACGCTCGTCGCCCCGCTCGCCGCTGCGGCCAACGCGCTCTCCGGTGCCGGGGTGCACGTCATCACCGTCAACGACTACCTGGCGCGCCGCGACGCACAGTGGATGGGACCGCTCTTCCGCTTCCTCGGCATCTCGCTCGGCGTGATCACGCACGACTCCTCGTATCTCTACGACCCGGAGTTCAACAGCGGCGAGGAGCGCACCGCCCGCCTCCGGCCCGTGACTCGGCGTGAAGCGTATGCGGCGGACGTCACCTACGGCACCAACAACGAGTTCGGTTTCGACTACCTGCGAGACAACATGGTCACCGAGCTCGAAGCGAGGGTGCAGCGCGGCCACGCCTTTGCGATCGTGGACGAGGTGGACAACATCCTCATCGACGAGGCGCGGACGCCGCTCATCATCAGCGGCCAGGCCGCCGAGTCGCAGGATCTCTACCAGGTCTTCGCCAAGCTCGTCCCGCGCCTGCGCGAGCGCCCCGCCGGCGCCGTCGAAGGCGGTGACTACTTTGTCGACGCAAAGGACAAGGCGGTGTCGCCAACCGAAGATGGTGTCGCCAAGATAGAGAAGGCGCTCGGCATCGAGAACCTCTACAGCGGAGACCCGCTGATGGCTCGGCACTTCGAATCGGCACTCCGCGCCCATGCGCTCTTCAAGCGCGATCGCGATTACATCATCGAGAACGACGAGATCGTGATCGTGGATGAATTCACGGGGCGCAAGATGCCGGGTCGGCGCTGGTCGGAAGGCCTTCATCAGGCCGTGGAGGCAAAGGAGGGTCTCCGTGTCCAGCGCGAGTCTGTGACGATGGCGACGATCACCTTCCAGAACTACTTCCGCCTCTACAAGAAGCTCGCCGGCATGACGGGTACCGCAATGACCGAAGCGGAAGAGTTCAGCAAGATCTACAACCTCGAAGTCACCTCGATCCCCACGCATCGCCCGATGATCCGCGTGGATGAGCCGGATCTTGTGTACCGAACCGTTCGTGCAAAGGATGCCGCGATCGTTGCGCACATCAAAGAGCGCAGCGCGGCGGGCCAGCCCGTGTTGGTTGGAACAACCTCCGTCGAACGATCCGAGCACCTCTCCTCGCTGCTGAAGCGCGAGGGCGTTGCGCACAACGTCTTGAATGCGAAGCAGCACGAGCGCGAGGCGTCCGTTGTTGCACAGGCGGGTCGACCGGGAACGGTGACGATCGCCACCAACATGGCGGGACGCGGCACCGACATCAAGCTCGGCGGAGACCCGGCCGGACTCGCGTCGGAGGCTCTCCGCGTCAAGGGACTCAACCCGGCCGACGTAGATCGAGAGACGTACGCGGCGGCTCTGGCAGAGGCGGAGCGCACATGCGAGTCCGAGCGCGAGGTTGTGCTCGCGGCGGGCGGCCTGCGCATCGTTGGCACGGAGCGGCACGAGTCTCGTCGCATCGACAACCAGCTGCGTGGACGGGCCGGGCGACAGGGTGACCCTGGATCGTCGCGCTTCTACCTCTCGCTCGAAGACGACCTGATGCGGCGCTTCGCCGGCGAACGCGTCGTTGGCCTGATGGATCGGCTCGGCTTCGACGAGAGCCAGGCGCTCGAG
>CAINCM010000104.1 GCA_903847005.1 uncultured Chloroflexota bacterium
GGCGCCGCTTCCTCACCGGCCGCTACGCCGCCTTCGGCACCCTCGCCATCTCCGACGCGGTCGCCGTCGCGCTCGCCGGTGACGGTCTAGCCATTCCGCTCGTTGCGACCCTCGGCGCCTCCCCTGCTCTCGCCACCCTGATCGGACTCTTCCCGTTCGTCGGCGGCGTCCTGCAGGCGTTCGTCCCGGCCATCTTGCGCCGCAACCGCGGCGACCTCCGCGGACTCACGATCGTGATTGCCGCCATCGGATTGATGCGTCCGCTGCTCTACATCGCCGTGGTCGTCTTGATCTGGGCGGGGCTTCTCTCGGCCATCGGCGGCATCTTGCTCATCGCCATCGGGTTCGGTGTGGGGGCGACCGCGCAGGCGCTCGCCGGCGCAAACGTCCAAACCTGGTTCGGTCGCATCCTTCCCGAGCGAGAGCGCCGATTCGTCGCGCCTCGCGCACTCGCCATCCAGTTCGGCCTCGGGTCCGTGCTGCTAGTCCCGGTGGCACTGATGGTTCGCGTGGGCGAAGGCGACTGGGGAGTCATGATCTACGCCCCGGCGTTTGTCGGTGCGCTCGTTGCGAGCCTCGCCTTCATCCGCGCCTTGCGCAAGCTGCCACGACCAGGCGCGCTGGCACCTGAACGAACGGTGCGCGGCGGCGCGCTCTCCGCTCCGGTGCGGCGCTTCATCCGGACCAACGCCATCGCCGCGCTCGGCGCAGGATTCGCCCCGTACCTCTCCATCTACGCGATCGTCGTGCTGAACCAGTCCGCGGCGTACGCCATCCTCCTCTCCGCCGTCGGCTCCGCCGCAGCACTCGTCGGTGCGCTCGTCATCGGCAACTGGCTGGAGCACGGTTCTGCCAGTCGTCTCTACCGAACGTCGCTCATCGTGCGCGGTGTCGGCATGGCCTCGTCTGCGCTCGCAGGGCCTTGGAACCCGTTCGCGCCGATCATCCTGATCATCGTGATGATCGTCGTGACGATCGGCTTCGCCGCGGGCATGCTCTCGGCACAAGAGCGACTCCTCAGACTCGCCGAACCTGGCGAAGTGGTGCGCGCACAATCGACCTTCGGTGCCGTCAACGCCGCCTGCCTCGCCACTGGCCAAGCGGTCGGCGTCGGCGTGCTCGCCGCCTTCCCGATCGCGTATCCGACCTACGTGGCGATCTTCCTGGTGACCGGTGCCTTCCGTCTCGTGGCCGCCGCCACCGCCGACGTGGGCGACGGCTGGGACGCGGCGACGCGGCTGCACCACGGCGACGAGGTTGCAACCGAACCAGCACTCGAATCGCAACGCTGAACGCGAAACCTGCCCGCGACCCCTTCCAGACGGCGGGGCTACACTAGGAAGGAGCCGCACCGCGGCGCCGCACGGAGCGGCAGACATCTAGATGAAGGAGGGCTGCACGATGCGCGTACCAGTGGAGATGCCGCGACTCGGCTACGACACCGAGGTCGGCAAGATCGGCAACTGGACCGCGAAGGTCGGCGACAGCGTCGCCGCGGGCCAAC
>CAINCM010000105.1 GCA_903847005.1 uncultured Chloroflexota bacterium
CCCTGTGGCATCCGCCGCCTGGCGGTTGATGTAGGTTGCGGCATACTCCAGGTGAAGCGCACGGAACGCGCGTAGCGTCTCCACGCAGCGGTTGCGCGCCGCCACAAGCTCCTTCGGCGCAGCGGCGCCAAGCGCGGCGATCCGACTCGCCGCGGTGGGGCCGGCCTCGAACGCCTCGAGCAGGCCGACATGCTTGCGCGGCATGTAGCGGCGCATCTCCATCAGGTATTCGCGAAGTTGGTCTGGTGCGTGGTCGACACCGAGCACGGCATCGAGGCAGGGGACGATGGTGCTCTGCGCTCCGGTTTCGCCTCGGAAGGTCTGCCCCTTCCCCGCATACGCCGTCACCCCCTCGTAGACGAGTCCGCCTGGGAGTGCGGGATTGTCTCTCCAGCCGAAGATGTACGGACGAACCCGGTGGTAGTAGACGTACGGATCGCATGCCTCGGGCATCCGTTTCATCGTGCCGAGGATGCCGTCGAGTGCGTCACCGAGGTCGTTCAGTGCGATCGTCGCCTCGGCGTCGTTTCCGTCGGAGATCGCCGCTTGCGCGCGCGCTCCCGCTGCGAGCGCGGCACCTGCGCGCCGTTCGATGTCAACGTGGATCAGGATGAACCAGGCTTCGTCGAGCCCACCGAGGAAGTGCTGCAGCAAGGCGATGTTTCCGAGCGCGATCGGACCTCTCTCGTCGAGCCGGCGCCAGTTCCAGAGGGCGTAGCTTGCGTAGGAGAGGATCGGCTCACGGCCGAGCGCCGCAGCGATCTCATGCCACGGCACCGCAAGACGTGCAGGGAGCGCGCTTGGCGATTCTGGCTCGCCCCACACGTATGCCATGCCCAGATAGCTGAGGGTGCGCATGGCCGCCTCGAGATCTTCCTCGCTGCTGAGGGCCTCGCTGCGGAACTCGGGGAGCGCCTCGATGATGGCGCGGATCTTTCCCGACGGCAGGAGCGCGGGCAGGTCCCGTGCGGTCCGGTGCCACTCAGGGTTCGCCGATGGAATCTCGGTGGCGGGATCTGCGATCGGAAGGAAGCCTCGCTCCGCCGTCACGCCAAACGCGTGGAGATCAACGTGGTGCGTCATGTCACACTCCCTCAACAACTGAGCCGCAGAGCGGCGGCTGATCCCGCGTATCCTCGCGCGTCCTCGTGTCCCTGAGGGGGTGCGTTGCGCGTCCGATATCTGAGCCTGTCCCGCATCACGGGTCATCTATGATCTTCCTGCCGTCGGTCGGGCTCCGCGCGACGACGCTTCGTGAACCGCGTCAGGTCCGGAAGGAAGCAGCGCTAAGCGGATCGCGACGGGCGCAGCGGGCCGCTCGGCCGGCGGCACTCGGGCAGCAGCGTGCGCGTGACAGAGAGCGTGAGGGAGGGGCGATGGCAGAGCAGCTCGCAATCTATCGCCGTTACCGTGCTGCCACGTTCGGCGAGCTGCGCGGCCAGGACCCGATCGCGAAGACACTACAGCGCGCGCTTGCCGACGGTCGACTCGGGCACGGACTCCTCTTCGTGGGGCCGCGCGGAACCGGCAAGACGTCGACCGCCCGCATCGTGGCGAAGGCACTCAACTGTCTCGCCCCCGCGAACGGCGAGCCGTGCGGGGCCTGCACCGCCTGTATCGCCATTCGCGATGGCGCAACCTTCGACGTGGTCGAGTCCAACGCGGCAACATCAAACCGCATCGATGACGTCCGCGAAGATCTGATTCCGCTGATCACGAATCCGCCGACCGATCTCAAGCGGAAGGTGCTGATCCTCGACGAGGTGCACCGATTCACCAACGATGCCTGGGACGCACTGCTGAAGTGGCTCGAAGAGCCGCCCCCGGGGATCGTCTTCATCTTCTGCACCACCGATCCCTCGAAGATCCGCCCCGCGGTCCTCTCTCGGTTGCAACGATTCGACTTCCGACCGATCGCGCAGGAGCAGATCGCCGCGAAGCTCGCCGACATCCTCAAGAGCGAGGGTCGCAACGCGGAGCCTGACGCCGTTGCGCTGCTCGCGCGACTCGCCGACGGGGGGATGCGCGACGCAGAATCCATGCTCGATCAGCTCCTCTCGTCGGGCGTAGATCCGTTGCGCGCGGCAGATGTCGAGGAGCTCCTCGGCCTTCCCGGCGCCGAAGACATCGCGCGTCTGGCGAGCGCCGCCCTCGATGCGGACGCGCCGGTCGGGCTCGCCATCCTTGCCGACTTCGAGGTGCGCGGTCGCGATCCGCGCGTGGTGACCGAGCGCCTCACCGACCTCGTCCGCCGCGCGCTGCATGCGGCACTCGCCACGGGCGGCACGGTTCCGGCCGATGCCTCGCGACTCCCTGCCGGGCTGAACCTAGGGGGTCAACCGGGCGCACCGCTTCCACTCGCTGGCAGGAGTCGCGACGAACTCCTGCGGCTCGCACACGCACTGCGAAAACTCGAATCGAGCCGTGGCGACGCGGACCTTCGACTCGGCCTTGAGCTGCTCCTGCTCGGCACCCTCACTCCGGCAACGCCCGCACTCGCTGCGCAGGCACAACATTCACCTGCGGCATCTGCGGAGGTGTCGCGTGCACCAGAGCCGCGTGCACCAGAGCCGCGTGCTCCAGCAGCGGAGACAGCAGCGGGAGCCTCAGCCGAGATGAAGCCGACCCGAACGCCGCGCGGGTCGAAGGCTGCTGCAACGAGCACCGAAGGGGGCGACTGGGCGCAGATGCTTGCCGCTGCGGACCCGGCAACCAAGCCACTCCTCGTCGATGCGAGAGCGACGTACGCGGACGGTCTGTTGACGCTTGTCTACAGCAGCTCGAAGTCGTTCCTTCGCGTGCGCGCGGAGGAGCGACGTGATCGCATCGAGCGGCTTGCGTCGCAGGTGTACGGAGGCGTGGTGCGCGTCGCCTTTGCCGAGCAAGATGCGGATGCGGCGCTGCGCGACGTCTGGAAGGATGCATGAGCGGAGCGCCACTGCCGCGCTCGCTCGAGCGGCTGATCGAGGCGCTCTCCCGTCTCCCAGGCGTCGGACCTCGCACCGCAGAGCGTCTCGCCTTCCACATCCTGCGCACGCCGATCGCCGACGCGCAGGCACTCGCCGGAGCGATCAGCGCAGCACGCGAACAGACGCGCCCATGTGAGATCTGCGGTCATGTTGCCGACGACGTTCGCTGCCGGATCTGCCTGGATGAATCTCGCGACCTCGGCACGCTCTGCGTGGTGGAGGAGCCGCTCGACCTCATCGCGATCGAGCGCACCGGCGCCTACCGCGGTCGGTACCACGTGCTGAACGGCGCCCTTTCGCCGATGGCGGGGGTCGGTCCCGGCGAGCTGCGCATGCGCGAGCTGTTTGAGCGCATCGCAACGGCCGAGGCGTCGGGGAGCCCGATCCGCGAGGTGATCATCGCGACGAATCCTTCGCCTGAGGGCGACGTCACGCTGCTCTACCTCCAGGAGCGACTGGGGGGCAGCGTTCCCAAGATCACCTCCATGGCTCGCGGCCTGCCGTTTGGGGCAGACCTCCAGTACGCCGACGCTGTAACAATCCTTCGAAGTCTCGAGGAGCGTCGCGGTGTCGAATAGTGCCACCATCTAAGGTGAGCAGATGAGCGAACTGATCTTCGAGGTCCTCCTTCGGCTCCTGAAGGTGGCCGCCGCCGCCCTCATCGCCCTCTTTATCTACTCGGTCGCCACCGCCATCGATCCGACCGCTGCTGGGGCCACGCTTGGGGTTGCCTCGTTCGCTGCAGGCGCGGGGGTGATCCTGCTCCTCGAATCGAGCCCGCTTTAGGGCTCTGTTACAAGCGCGAATCACCTCTGTTACAGGCTCCGGCCCGACCCGCGTCCGCGCGCACGATTCACGCACGACTCCCGCACGGGAGGCGTTTGACAGGACGGGGGGTCTCTGCGATGCTCCGCCTCCGCGTATCTGCAGGGGGAGATCCTCCCCCAACGGCCCCGATCACGGGTCGGCCAGGTGCGCACACAGATACCACGGTCTCCGTGGCGATCGCGTCGGCGAAAGTCGGCGGCACCTTAACAGCTGAAGAGTGGCAGGTAACACAAAGCAACCGTTTAATTCGCTGGGGGCAGACCCTCGGAAAATGAACGCGTTGCCGAAAGGCAGCGTGTTGTTTCGGAGAGTTTGATCCTGGCTCAGGACTAACGCTGGCGGTATGCCTTAGACATGCAAGTCGAACGAGTTTCCGGGCTTGCTCGGAAATTAGTGGCGAACGGCTGAGTAACGCGTAGGTGACCTACCCCGTAGTGAGGAATAACTGCCCGAAAGGGTAGCTAATACCTCATGTTGAGACGCTTTCGTTTGCGTCTCCAAAGCAGCAATGCGCTATGGGCGGGGCCTGCGTTCGATTAGCTAGTTGGTGAGGTAACGGCTCACCAAGGCGACGATCGATAGGTGGTCTGAGAGGACGATCACCCAGACTGGGACTGAGACACGGCCCAGACTCCTACGGGAGGCAGCAGTCGGGAATTTTGCGCAATGGGGGAAACCCTGACGCAGCAATACCGCGTGTGGGATGAAGGCCTTCGGGTCGTAAACCACTTTTTTCGGGGACGATTATGACGGTACCCGAAGAATAAGCCACGGCTAACTACGTGCCA
>CAINCM010000106.1 GCA_903847005.1 uncultured Chloroflexota bacterium
AACTGGCGTTGGATTCGCACGTTTGCATGGCCGCTCTATGCGGCGAACTTGCTGTTACTGATTGCAACGCTGATCTTTGGGGTGGACTCGGGTGGAAATTCGCGTGCGATCGCGATCTTCGGGATTGCGATCCAGTCGAGTGAGATTGCAAAGATCTTGACGCTTGTGGCGATCGCCACCGTGCTGACTCGCGACAGCGCGCAGCCAGAAGACGTCGGCGCGACGCTGCGCGCCGTGATCGTTGTTGCTGCGCCGGTCCTCTTGGTTGCGGTGCAGCCAGATGCGGGGACCGCCGTGATCATCCTCGCCGCACTCTTCGGTGCGCTCCTTCTCTACGGCGTTGCCACGCGCTGGGTGGCCGCCCTCGCCGCACTCGGCGTGCTCGCGGTTCCCTTCGCCTGGGTCTTCTTGATTGCGGATTACCAGAAGGAGCGACTCATCGCCTTCATCGATCCGAACGCAGACCCTGCCGGGCCGAAGTACCAACTCACGCAGGCGCTCGATGCGATCGCGAGCGGCGGTCTCTTTGGGATCGGCTTCGACGGAACTGGCAGCATCGACCCACTCCCCGTGCAAGAGAGCGACTTCGTCTTTGCGGCCCTGGTCCGAAGCTTTGGCGCGTTTGGCGGGCTGCTGATCATTGCCCTGCTCGGCCTGATCGTGATTCGGCTGATTTGGCACGCGTGGGAGGCCGAGGACCGTTTCGGCATCGTCCTTGCGGGAGGTCTTGCGGCGATCTTTCTCGTCCAGGCGGGGATCAACATCGGCATGAACCTCGGGGTGGCACCGATCACGGGGATCCCCCTCCCGTTTGTGAGCTACGGTGGCGCCTCGCTGATCTCTCTCGCCTTCGGGCTCGGCCTGGTGCAGAGCCATCGGGTGCACCAAGGGGGCGGCGCCTAAGGGCAATCGACGCGTCAACTGAGCACGCGCTGAGCGTGCCGCGGTTGACGAGGGAGCGTGGGTACGCCTAGACTCTCCCTCCCGCGCCTGACCTCCTCGTCAGCCCGCGACACGGCGGCTCGGCCGCCTCGGAGTCTGTGAACAAGAAGGATGAACCAAGCATGTACGCAGTCATCGAAACAGGTGGGAAGCAGTATCGCGTAGAGCTCGGCAGCGAGCTGCACGTCGAGCTGCTCGACGCTACCCCGGGTAGCGAGGTCACCTTCGACCGCGTCCTCCTTGTGCGCACCGAAACCTCAACAGAGGTCGGGACCCCCGTCGTGAGCGGTGCAAAGGTCACCGCACTCGTGGTTGGTCAGGAGCGCGGCGTGAAGACCATCAGCTTCAAGTATCGGCCGAAGGCGCGGAGCCGCATCACCAAGGGCCATCGCCAGGAGTTGCACCTTATTAAGGTCACCGAAGTTGCCGTAAACGGCACCAGTGCGAAGGCGCTCTGGGAGGCCGGCGCCGCGGCGCGTGAGCAGGCAAAGGCTGCCGCCAAGGCGGCCGCCGCCGAGAAGGCAAAGAGCGACGCCGCGCTCGCCGCATCGCTGAAGGTCGAGGCGCCAGCGGAGAAGCGCGCGCCGAAGGCCGCTGCAGCGTCGGCAGCGAAAGAGAGCGCGCCAAAGAAGACAGCGACGAAGAAGCCGGCCGCAAAGAAGACAGCGACGAAGAAGCCAACCGACGCCGAATAAGTAGCGAGACAAGGAGGACGCCATGGCACACAAGAAGGCAGGATCGAGCAGCCGCAACGGACGCGACAGCGCCGGTCAGCGCCTTGGCGTGAAGGTCGGCGACGGAGAGTTCGTCAACGCAGGCGGCATCATCGTGCGCCAGCGCGGGACGCAGTTCGCTGCAGGTCGCGGCGTTGGTCTCGGGAGCGACTACACCATCTACGCAACCATCACGGGCCGCGTGAAGTTCGACTATGCGTCGCGCTTGAAGAAGCGCGTCAACGTGGTCGCTTCGACGCCGGACGCCTAGAGAGTTGCCGATGAAGCCAGAGATTCATCCCAAGTACAACCAGATCGAGATCACGTGTCTCGCATGCAGCACCAAGTTCAGCGTTGGCTCGACGCGCTCGGGCGAAATGAAGACCGAAGTCTGTTCGAGCTGCCACCCGTTCTTCACCGGCAAGCAGATCGTGCTCGACACCGCCGGGCAGGTGGAGCGATTCCAGAAGCGCCTCGGGCGCTCGCGCTGATCTCCGTGCGACGCCACTGTGGCGTCGTCGTTCGACGCGGATTGAAACTCGTCGCGCTCGCGCTTGCATCCGTTGCCGCCCCTCCGCGCACGCTCGCGTACGGCGGGCAGGCGCTGGTGGATGGCATCCTCATGCGCGGACCGGCGCACATCGGCGTGGCGATTCGCGTTCCGGATGGGAGCATCCGCACCACTGCCGAGCAGCTCCCCAATGGGAGGGTGCGTCGCCTTGCGGCGCGGCTTCCGATCGCGCGCGGCGTCGTGATCCTCGTCGAGACACTCATCCTCGGCAGTCGATGGTTGATGCGGAGCGCTGAGATCTCCTCGGGCCAGTCGACGATCGGTGTGCCGAGCAGTCGTTCGGATCGCGCGATCTCGGGCGCGACGGTCGTGCTCACCTTCGCCTTTGTCATCGCGCTTTTCAACATCGTGCCCGCACTCGGCGCATCGCTCTTCCTTGGGGCAGTGCGCGTCGATTCGCTCCTTGCGGAGCGCGCGCTCGACGGCGTGCTGCAGATCGGTGTCCTCCTCGCCTATCTTTCGCTCGCCGGTCGCAGTCGTGACATCGATCGAACGTATCGCTATCACGGAGCGGAGCATCGAGCCATCCACGCGCTCGAGAACGGCGGAGCGCTGACGCGCGCGGAACTCGCCCGATGGCCAACGGCGCATCCTCGCTGCGGCACCGAGTTTCTCGTGGTGGTGATCCTGGTCAGCCTGGTGAGCTTCTCGCTCCTCGGTCGACTCGATGCGCTCTCCACCGTGGTGAGCCGCGTGGTCGGCATCCCGCTCGTTGCGGGCCTCTCATATGAGATCTTGCGACTCCTCGGGAAGTACCGCACGAATCCGATCGCTCGCGCGCTTGCCGCACCCGGACTCGCCGTGCAGCGCATCACCACGCGGCAGCCTGACGACGAGATGCATGATGTGGCGATCGCTGCGCTCACGGTGGCCGTCGAGGCGGGCGGCGAGAACGTGCCAGTCGGCTCGGAGCGTCCGACGTGGGGGAGCCTGACTCTAGAGGCGCAACATGGCTGACGTCGCGCAGCTCGAGGCGCGGCTCGCCGCTGCACTGCGCACGCGCGCGGAACTAGAGGAGCAGCTGACGAAGCCAGAGGTGCTTGCAGACCACACCGCGCTCGCGCGAATCGGTCGTGAGCTCTCCCGTACCGCTCCGCTAGCGGAGGCGGCAGCAGCGCTCGCCGACGCACGCGCGCGCCAGTCGGATGCCAGGGGGATGGAGCTCGATCCTGGCGCCGATGCAGAGATTCGCACCCTCGCCGCCACCGAGCGTGCCGCCTCCGAGGCGATCGAGCGCGACATCATCGAGCGACTCCCCGCGCTCCTGCTCGATCCGGATCCGAACGACGGTAAGGACGTGCTAATCGAAGTGCGCCCAGCGGCGGGTGGCGACGAAGCCGGAATCTTCGCCGGAGAGCTGTTCAGGGCGTACCTACGTTACGCCGAGCGACGTGGCTGGAAGGTTGAAGTGGACGCGCTCAGCGAGACCGCACTCGGCGGCGTGCGCGAAGCGATGGCCGAGGTGAGCGGGCCCGGCGCATGGGCCGCCTTCAAGTGGGAGGCCGGCGTGCACCGAATCCAACGCGTCCC
>CAINCM010000107.1 GCA_903847005.1 uncultured Chloroflexota bacterium
ACTTCTACGCGTTCAGCGCGCACAAGATGGGTGCGCTCTTCTCGGGCGGCGGACTCTGGGCGCGCGCGCACCTGCTCGACCAGATGAACCCGATCGAGACGGGCGGCGACATGATCCGCGAGGTGCGGCTCCGCGACGCGACGTTTGCGGAGGGGACGCAGAAGTTCGAGGCGGGAACGCCGGACGCGTCTGGCACCGTCGGGCTCGCGGCGGCGTGCGACTTCATCGACGAGCTCGGCCGCGAAGAGATCCACGCGCATGAGGTGCGCATGCTCGAGCGCGTCCTGCGCGAGCTCCCCGAGGCGCTCCCCGACGCACGCATCCTCGGCCCCGCCGCGGCGAAAGATCGCGTCGGCTTGGTGAGCTTCTCCAGCGATCTCGTGCATGCGCACGACCTCGCCACCATCCTGGATCGGCGAGGCGTGGCGATCCGTGCCGGTCACCACTGTGCGATGCCGCTGCACGAGCAGCTCGAACTCTCTGCCACGGCGCGTGTGAGCGTGGCGCCGTACACCACGGACGAGGATCTGGACGCACTCTTCGACGGCCTGCGCGACGCGCGCAAGATCTTCGCGCGGTAGGAGCACGACTGATGGGTGGAATGGATGATCTCTACCGAGAGCAGATCCTCGAGCATCACCGTGCGCCGCACAACTTCGGCCAGCTTGCCGATCCCACGGTCAGCGTGGACGGACGCAATCCGAGCTGCGGCGACCTGATCACGATGCAGCTGCAGCTGGACGCCGAGGGGCGGATCACGGACGTCGCCTTCTCCGGTCGCGGCTGCGCCATCTCGCAGGCCTCCGCCTCGCTGCTGACGGACGAGCTGCGCGGCAAGCGCGCGGAGGAGATCACGGCGCTCGGATCCCCCTACGTGATGGAGCTGCTCGGCGTGGAGGTGGGGCCGTCGCGCATCCACTGTGCGCTGCTCGGCCTCGAGACCACGCAGAAGGCAATTGCAACGTGGCGCAACAAGTCGTGAGCGGATCGCTCAGGTAGACTCGCCCGTATGAGCGCAGCAGCGTTGATCGCGTCCGTAGCCGGGGAGCCGTCCATCTGTCGACGGCCGTCGTCCCCCGCCCCGCGACTTCTCGCGCGCTAGACACCTCGCAGAAGTCCCCCGGGTGGAGCGGGACGCCGGCGGCGTCCCACCCTTGCGGCCCGTTCGGCCGAAGGTCCAATACCTGAGAGCACGAGAGATGAGGTGAACCAGATGTCACAGATGACCGACTCACGAGGATTCCGTTCCGGAGCCGCGATCAGCGTGCTGCTCCTCGGCGCCGCAGCCGTGCTGCAGGTGCGCGAACCAGAGAGCCTGAGTTCAGCGCTTCTCGTCGCAGCGATCTCCGCCGCCATGCTCGTCAGCGCCGCGACCGGTCTACGCGTCAGCCTGCTCGGCCTCCCGTTCCGCGCCTTGCGAGAGCGCGGCGTGATCGGCGCGCCGGCGCCGAGCGATCTTCAACCGGTGCCGGGACTCCGCCTCGCGCAAGTGATGGGCGGCACGATGCTGCTCCTCGGCGCTGCGGCACACACCCTCTTCGGTGCCGATCTGGTTGCGCTCGTCTTGGTTGTCATCGTTGCCACACTGCAATCGTTCCTCGCCATCACCGGCATCTGCGTGGCCTGCAAGCTCTACGGTGTCGTGGTCTGGTTCCAGAACCGCAGCCTGCCACAGGGTGCGACCAAGATCGCACCGCAGA
>CAINCM010000108.1 GCA_903847005.1 uncultured Chloroflexota bacterium
CGCAAAGATGGCAAACGGTGAGCATCGAAACGTGGAGATTCAGAACGGCGACACGGTGATCGTCTCTGCGTCGCCGATTCCGGGAAACGAAGAGGCGGTGGGTCGGACGATCGACAACCTATTCAAGTCGGGAGCGAACGTGATCTACCACTCGATCGCGCAGGTCCACGTCTCCGGCCACGCCTCGCAAGAGGAGCTCAAGATGATGCTCGCCCTCACCAAGCCAAAGCACTTCGTTCCGATGCACGGTGAGATGCGCATGCAGGTAGCGCACGGACGGCTTGCGATGCAGATGGGAGTGAGCCCGTCGAACGTGTTTATCATCGAGAATGGGACACCGATCGAGTTCTACGCGGACGGGAGCGCGCGCCGCACGACGCCGGTGGCCCACGGTGCCGTTTTCGTTGATGGATCATCTGTTGGCGAGATCAGTGAGATTGTGCTGCGCGACCGGCGAACGCTTGCGGATGACGGAATCGTGGTGATCTTCGCTACCGTCGATGCGCAGTCTGGCAAACCGATCGGTCGACCCGTGCTTGTGACGCGTGGCTTCTTGAATGGAGATGAGGACAACAAGCTCGTCGAGGCCACCATCGGGATCGCGCTGAAGGCGATCCAGCACAAGAGGGACCGCCACGCAGAGACTGGTCTCATCAAGGCGCAGCTCAGCGAGGCTGTCTCTCGTTTCCTGAGCCGCGAGACAAGGCGACGGCCGTTGGTAGTGCCGGTCGTTGTCGAGGTCTGACGTGGGACGTGAACGGCGTCAAGCACGTACCACCGGTAGGGGGTTCATCAGCGGGGCGGCGGCTCGGACACTTGTCTTTCTCGTATGCGCGGTGACGGGCGTCGTGCTCGCTGTTGGGCTGATCCTCCCAGGGCGCGGCCTGCTCGCTGACGCACTCCGGGATGTCCTGGCCCCTTGGTTCGGCGCCGGTCGGTGGATTCTTCCGCCAGCTCTGATTGCATTTGGCGTCTGGTATGAGCGAAGCGGCGAAAAGCGTGCACGCGACGTTGTTCGGGCACTCCTTGCGATCGCCGCACTACCAGCCATCTTGGCGATCGTCGAGATCATTCTGCCCGGTCGTGGCGGCATCATCGGCGCTGTTGCAGGTGGCGGAGTCGCCAGCCTGCTCACCCCGATTGGCGCCATCGCGGCCTGGGGCGCGATTCTCCTTGCGATCGGACTGATCCTCGCCGAGTCGACGGTGCGCAAGGTTTTTGCGCTGCTCTTCGGCGGTGCAAAGGCAGGTGCGCTCGCCGGCGCCGAGGTGATCGCTCGTGGGGTAGAGGAGCTGGCCGAACGTCGCGAACAGGCTCAACGCGACCGAGAGGCAGCGCGCACCGCCGCCGCTGAAACCGAAGTAGAGACATACGACGACACCACACCGTCACGAGACGTCAGGACGACGTCCGGCGATGGCGTTGATGGGGCACTCCCATCGGAAGAGGCCGCGAGTATCAACGCCGCACGCCAGGTCCCCGTCGCCGCTCCCGCACTCTCATCCACGTTCGCCCCAGCGAAGGGGACAGGGGGCTCCGTTCGTGACGGACGGCCAACACGAGTAGAAGCGGAGGTCGGAGTCGAGCGGGCCGATGCAGCTCTTGCGTACACCCTACCTTCCACCGAACTACTCGACACACATGCGCCCGTCCGTGCAGGTGCAGGCATGGATCACGCCACGAACAGTCAGATCATCGTGTCGAAACTGGCGAGCTTCGGAATCGCAACGCAGGTCGTAGGCATCAGCGCCGGACCCGTGGTGACGCAGTATGAGCTCGAGCCGGATGCTTCCGTGCGCGTGAGCAAAATCGAGGCGCTATCGGACGATCTCGCCATGGCGCTCTCAGCGCGATCGATCCGCATCGAAGCCCCGATTCCAGGCCGCTCCGTCGTCGGTATCGAGATTCCGAACCGAGACAGCAATGTTGTCGGCCTGAAGAGCATCTTCGAGGAGGTCGAATTCTCCGAATCTGGCCAAGGCCTTACCTTTGCTCTCGGGCGCGATGTTGCTGGTGCTGCGAGGGCAACGGACCTCACGAAGATGCCACACATGCTCATCGCGGGGGCCACTGGTTCAGGGAAGAGCGTGATGGTAAACGCGTTGATCACCTCGCTCCTCTTCCGCTGTCGGCCAGACGAGCTCCGACTGATCCTCATCGATCCGAAGCGTGTCGAGCTGTCGGGCTACAACGGGCTTCCGCACCTTCTTGTGCCGGTGATCACTGAGGCAGAGAAGGCGTCTGCCGCGCTGCGTTGGACGGTGCACGAGATGGAGAATCGATATCGGCTCTTTGCGGAAACTGGAGCGCGAAACATCGCGGCGTACAACGAAGGCCGAGCGGAGGCCCGCGATCGGATGCCGTTCATCGTGGTCATCATCGATGAGCTCGCCGATCTGATGATGCAAGACGGTCGAAGCACCGAAGAGCCAATCGTACGGATCGCCCAAAAGGCACGCGCAACCGGAATCCACCTCGTACTGGCAACACAACGGCCATCAGTGAACGTTGTCACAGGATTGATCAAGGCCAACATCCCTAGTCGCATTGCCTTCTCCATGGCGAGTCAGGTCGATTCAAGAACCGTTCTCGATGCGCCCGGTGCTGAGGACTTGATCGGACGCGGAGACATGCTCTTCCAGCCGTCGGATGCGCCGAAGCCGATTCGACTTCAGGGTGTCTTCGTTTCCGATCAAGAGATTGCACGTGTGGTCGAGCATTGGCGCGCGCAAGGACTCCCTGACTACCGGCTTGAGATCGTAGAGTCTGCATCAGGAGGTGGCGGGACCTCAGCCGGCACGTCGGACGATAGTGATCGCGATCGACTCTTCGATGAAGCGGTTGCGGTCATTCAAGAGCACGACCGCGCCTCAGCGTCCCTCCTCCAGCGGCGGCTGAGAATCGGTTATGCACGGGCGGCACGAATCATCGATCAACTCGAAGCGGCTGGCTTCATTGGTGCGTTCGACGGATCAAACGCCCGCGTCGTGCACCGAGGCGGCGGTGCGGTCGACGGTGCCAACGGTGAGCTGAATGAACGAACCGAGTGAACTGCCTCCGAGTGCGGCACCGGGGATCGGAGCCAGACTCCGAGAGGCTCGAGAAGCGCGAGGACTGACCCACACGGCGATCTCAGCCGAGTTGCGCATCCGGCCAGCGATCTTGGACGCCATGGAGCGCGAAGATCATGCGTCGCTTCCGGAGCGTGTCTACCTCCTCGGACTGCTGCGAACGTATGCTCGTCACCTGGGACTTGATCCAGGCGCGGTGGCAGCGGCATGGGGTGGTGGCCCCCAATCGGGCAGCGCCGCCGAAACGGGCATCCCGCTCGCAGACAGGGCACAGCGGGACGGGGCGACCACGACGGGTCTGCGGGCGGCCCTGCGCAGCCTCTTTGGGCTGGGGGTCGTTGGGATCGGTGTTCTCTTCGCGACCGTCTTTCTGGTGGTCCAGCTGATTCGATTCGCCAGCCCACCGGGCATCAGCGTGGTGAGCCCCTCGGAGGAGGTGTTGACGCTCTCCTCCGAGACGAGAGTTGCGGTGATTCGAGGCACGGCTGGCGCTGGAACGATCATCTTGATCCAGAGTGGAGTGGGGGACGCCGTGACAACAGAGGCCGACACGTCAGGTATCTGGAGCGTGGAGATTCCTCTCGGTGGCGGGCGAACCGAGGTCGATATCAGCGCCCTTGATCCGGCCACTGGGGCCTCGAGCGGAGTGGCCGTGCGTCGCGTCTTTATCGTCGAACTCCCGATCAGCGAAGCGCCACGGCTGGACCTTCTGAGCCCCACTGCCGGCCTTCGCGTAAGCGGAGGCGCCGTCCCGATCGCCCTAACATCTGAGCCGAACGGGACTGTCCGTGCGATCGCGGTTGACTCAAACGGTGTAGAGGTTCTGAGCAGCTTCACGGCAAACAGCAGCGGCGCAATCCAAGGAGATCTCTCCCTCCCGGCCGGCACCTGGAGCGTGAAGTTCCAAGCGACTGGGCCGAACGGGACGGTGAGTGAGGTCGTTCGAGAGGTGGAGGTTGTCTTTGCGGGTGTGACCGTCAATCTGGTCGGCAACGGCGGGGGAACGTGGATCCGAGCCTGGACCGACGGGGTGATCGATTCGAGCGTTGGCCCAACGGGAGTCACCCTCCGTGCGGGGGAAAGCCGCACGCTCCGAGGTAGCACGGCCATCGATATCCGCTTCGGAAACCCACGGGGTGCGGTGATCACCCTGAACGGTCGTATGCTTGAGCCGCTGGGGGCGGCGGGTGTCCCCGAGAGCTGGAGTTTCCGCGATGACGGACGTGTCTTGAGCTCAGCCAGAAAGTAGGAGGGGAGAATGCCAACCGAAAACTCGTTCGACGTGGTATCCGACTATGACCGCCAAGAGATGAAAAACGCGCTCGACCAGACTCGCCGCGAGGTGGCTACTCGATATGACTTCCGTGGTGCGACGGCTGAAATCGAAGAGGAGAAGGAGGGTCTGGTGGTCAGGGTCGATGGCGAGCTGCGACTGAAGGCGCTCCGCGACATCCTCGAGTCGAAGGCGGTAAAGCGGGGGATCGATCTGCGCACCTTTGGGTGGGGGAAGCCTGAAGCCGCTGGGAGTGAGACGCTTCGGATTCACGTGAAACTTCGCAGCGGATTGGACGATCCGACCGCAAAGAAGATCACAAAGGCGATTCGCGACAGTTTCCCGAAGGTAAAGACACAGATTCAAGGCGCAGCTGTCCGTGTAACGGGCAAGTCCCGTGACGAGCTCCAAGCGGTGATTGACTACCTTCGCACGATGGAGCTAGACCGCCCCCTCCAGTTCGAAAACTACCGCTGAGGGGCCCTGGTGACTCGCCGGATCGAAGAGATCGCTGCGGGTCTCGCCCCAGCACGCCCTGGCGTGCCCTTCACCTTGCCACTGCGACTTCACGTGGTCGGCGTTGGCGGTACCGCTGCGACCGCCGCGGCCCTGCACGCTGCCGCCCTCGGGGTTCAGGTAACTGGCTACGACCGTGAACTCTCGCCTGGGACCGCCCAACTGCTGACTGCGGCGGGGGTGAAGATCAGCCCCGAAGGGGATCTCGATCCGGTGCGGAGTTCAGACCTCGTCGCGATTTCAAAGGCGATCACGAGCACGCTGCCGGACCACCCGCAGCTGCAGGCTGCACGGGCGGCGGGGCTGCCGCTGATCTCGCTCCAACAGGTGATCGCCGATGCGGCTGCGACGAGAGGCGGACCCCTACTCGGGGTCGCTGGCACGCACGGCAAGACCACCTCGACCGGCTGGCTGCTCGCCGCGATGCGCGCCTCTGGGCGTGACCCTTCGGCATTTGTAGGAGGCCCCCTTCCAGAGGGGGAGGGGAGCCCAGCCGGTGCCCCAGTTCACCTCGGGAGTGAACCTGGCTTCATCGTCGAGGCTGACGAGTATGGGGGAAACTTCGACCCCTATGCGGCCGACGGAGCCCTGATCCTGAACGCCGACTGGGACCACCCAGACGTCTTTGCAGATCGTGCAGCGGTCGTGCGAGCCTTTGCTGATTGGGCGACCCCAGTGCTTGGTCGGGGACCGGTGGTCGTCAATGTTGCTGATCTCGGAGGGTTCGAGGTTGCGGCAGTACTTCGGCAGTGCGGCGGCGAGAACCTCATCACCTACGCGTTGCGTGCACGGGGTGGGGCAGCCGAGGGGCCCGATGCCAACGCAGAGGTCACCGCGGAGCTCGTAGAGGCCGGGGGCGGCCGGGTTGCTCTCCGAAACCTCACGCTGAGCGCAAAGGCCAGCAGTATCGCCCCTGCGGCAGCAGGACTCGTTGGCGCCGACCTTTCCCTCGGGCTGCTCGGGGTGCACAACGCGGCGAACGCGCTTGGTGTCGCCATTTTCGCAGCTTCGTCAGGCGGAAACGCCGAGGGCATCCGCAGTTCGCTCGCCAACTTCCCTGGGGTCGGGCGGCGCATGGAGGTGCGCTACGACCGTGGGGGAGTCACCATCCTGGACGACTACGGCCACCATCCGACCGCGATCGATGCAACGATTTCGACCGTGCGCCTTCGCTATCCCGGACGCCCACTCGTACTCGCGATCGAGCCGTTGACCTACCACCGCACCGCCGCACTTTTGACCCCGATCGCCCGTTCGTGTGCCGCAGCAGACCGCGTGCTTGTCGCAGACATTTTCGCCGTGCGGGATACCGATCTCTCGATCGCAAGTGCTGCGGGGCTCGCTGCGGCGATCGCTGAATTCGGCGTTCCTGCAGAGGCTCCTGGCTCGATTGAGGCGACCGCTGACCGCATAGCCAATCTGGCTCTCGCCGACGCCGTGGTGCTTGTGATGGGGGGCGGGCGTTCAACCGAACTCGCAACTCGCCTGGCGAGAACTCTCGGAAGCCGCTAGCTCCCCTCGGGACCGCCCGCGTATTGGTCGGGCTTGGGGGGCTCGTGTCCAGCCAGTCGTTCGGCATGTGCCTTTGCGGCAGAACTGACCGGTCGAGCGTAGAGGGGGTGGCCTTCGGAGGTGAGGCACCGACCCGTCGCGAGGTCCCACTGCCAGCCATGGATGCCGCACGTGAGTGTCTCGCCATCCTCGGTGCCGAAGCGAGTTAGGTCTGCCTTCATGTGTGGGCAGCGGCGCTGCACCTGCCAGCCACCGATCTCGAATGTCCCCTCGGTCGGGCCATTCTCCGCGTAAAAGCCTTCTGCGTACTGGATTCGCGCCACAGAGAGGCATTTGAACCAGGTGTAGATGTAGTCGTTGTAGGCCCCTCGCCGCCAGGCTTTGAACCGCAGCGAGAGGAAGAGCGAGTTGACCCAATCGTCTGTTCGCGTCCTGACGAGATGATCCAGCAGGAGGCGGGGGATGGTGAATCGAAAGTCCACCTCCCGTCCATCATCTGCGCGCACTTCGCGCTCCGGGAAGTCGAGGAGCACGCTCTCGTCGTCCGTCTCGATTCGCACAGCGGCGCCGATGCCGTCGCAGACACGAGGTCCAAGTGCCATCAGTGGTTCGAACCAGGTTTTCAACTCCGAAACAAGATCTGTGCGCGGCCCGGCCCACGAGGCTTTCTCCGCGGCAATGCGGGGGGCAAGGTCTTTTGCGTACGTGCGCAAGTACGCTTCTTTATCCGCAAAGACATCCTGCACAGACACTTCACCCTTTGGGTGTCTAACGGCGAAGTTGCCTGAGGCGTCGAATTGACCGATGCTGCCTGGAAGCATCAAGACTGCGGCCTGGCCGGCCCGTTCAAGGTAGTCGACCATCAGACGCTGGTCGGGGAAGATCGAGTCGTCTGCGTTTGACACGTCATTCCAACGGAAAAGTTCGTCGTCGAGGAAGCATGGTGGCCCTGCAGAGGGGATGACCACCCGGGGGCTGATGATCTCCACGTATCGCGCCGCACGGGCAAACTGAGCGGCGCGCTTCTTCTTGGCAAACGCCTCCTTGGCCCG
>CAINCM010000109.1 GCA_903847005.1 uncultured Chloroflexota bacterium
ATCGCGATCGAGGTCGGGCAGCGCTTCGCCATCCGCGAGGGCGGCCGCACCGTCGGTGCCGGCTCCATCACGAAGATCACCGAGTAACCGATGGCGAAGGCAGAGAACCGGCCAACGCTGCAGCTCGCGTGCACGGAGTGCAAGGAGCGGACGTACACAACGCGCAAGAACAAGCGCAATGATCCGAACCGCCTCGAGCTCAACAAGTACTGCCCGCGCTGTCGCGTGCAGCGCCTGCATCGCGAGACGAAGTAGCAAGGGGTTCAGCAGTTAGGGGCGTAGCTCAATTGGTAGAGTACCGGTCTCCAAAACCGGTTGTTGTCGGTTCGAGTCCGGCCGCCCCTGCCAGCCTCTCGGCGAGAGCCGCAGAGGGCGAGATGAGAGAAGCAAGGAGCAGAGAAGCGTGAAGTCGATCCGGAAGTTCCTGGCCGAGGCGTTCTCCGAGCTGCGCAAGGTGGCGTGGCCGAACGCGCAGCAGGTGCGCGTGCTGACGGTGCTCGTCTTCGGGGCCTCCATCTTCGTCGGCTTCTACATCGCCTTCTGGGACCTTCTCTTCACCGAGCTGCTGAAGCTCATCAACCCCGCCTGATCGGCCGACGAACGAGGAGCAGAACGTGAGCGAAACCGCTGACATCACCACAGAGAAGAGCGCACCGACCGTCAAGCGACACTGGTACGCCATCCACACCTACTCGGGCTTCGAGAACAAGGTGAAGGCGAACCTGGAACACCGCATCGAGTCCATGGACATGAAGGACCGCATCTTCCAGGTGGTGGTCCCGATGGAGGACGAGATCCAGATCCGCGGCGGCGTGCGCACGACCGTGCAGAAGAAGATCTATCCGGGCTACGTGCTCGTCGACATGTACATGGAGCCAGAGAGCTGGTACGTGGTCCGGAACACGCCGGGCGTCACCAGCTTCGTCGGCGGTTCCGCCATCCCGGGCATGAAGGCCGATCCGGTGCCGCTGACGGAGACCGAGGTGAAGCAGATCCTGCGACAGCTCGGGGTGGGCCAGGCGCCGACCGTCAAGGTGGCGTTCGTCAAGGGCCAATCGGTTCGCGTCACCGACGGCCCATTCTCAGACTTCGTTGGCACGGTCGAGGAGATCGATGTCGAGCGAAGCAAGGTGAAGGTCTTGGTATCAATCTTCGGCCGTGAGACGCCGGTCGAGCTCGACCTGCTTCAGGTCGCAAAGCTGTAACGAGAGAGCAGGAGGAGCGAGAGCATGGCACAGAAGATTCGCGCAACCGTCACGTTGCAGCTGCCCGCAGGCGGCGCAACACCCGCGCCGCCCGTAGGTACGGCACTCGGGCCACACGGCATCAACATCGTGGAGTTCACGAAGTCGTACAACGAGAAGACGGCCGATCGCAAAGGTGAGGTCATCCCAGCGGTGATCACCATCTTCGAGGATCGTTCCTTCACGTTCATCCTCAAGACTCCGCCCGCTGCGGACATGATTCGCAAGGCGGCGGGGATCGAGAAGGGTGCCGGCGACCACAAGGCCGGCAGCGCAGGGAAGATCACCAAGGCGCAGGTCTTGGATATCGCCCAGAAGAAGATGGTCGACCTGAATGCCACGAGCATTGAGGCCGCCTGTTCCATGATTGAGGGCTCGGCCCGCTCCATGGGAGTCGAGGTCGTCGCCTGACGATCGCCGCAACCCCGCGGTGAAGGGGGAGGCCGGAGGCGGCCGAAGAGGAGGAAGCAACATGGCGAAGCACGGAAAGCGTTATCTCGAAGCGGCAAAGTTGGTCGATCCAGAGAAGCAGTACGCCCCACTCGAGGCGGCCGCGCTGGTGAAGAAGACCGCCACCACGAAGTTCGATCAGACGATCGAGGTGCACATCCGCCTCGGTGTCGACCCGCGACAGTCAGAGGAGGCGGTGCGAGGCACCGTCGGGCTCCCTCACGGCACCGGCAAGCGCGTGCGCGTCGCCGTGTTCGCCCAGGGCGAGAAGGCACTCGAGGCCACCAAGGCCGGAGCCGATGAGGTCGGTGCCGCCGATCTCGTGGCCAAGATCGACGGGGGTTGGCTCGACTTCGACGTGGCGATCGCAACGCCCGACATGATGGGCCAGGTCGGCAAGCTCGGTAAGGTGCTCGGCCGCAAGGGCCTGATGCCGAATCCGAAGGCCGGGACGATCACCACGGACCTCGAGCGCACGATCAGCGAGCTCAAGTCCGGGCGCGTGGAGTTCAAGCTGGACAAGTCGGCGATCATCCACCTCGGCTTCGCCAAGGCGAGCTTCAGCGAGGAGCAGATCGTCGGCAACCTCGGCGCGCTCCTGGAGGCGGTCAGCCGCGCCAAGCCAACCGGTCTCAAGGGGACCTACATCAAGGGTGTGAGCATCTCCGCAAGCATGGGGCCAGGCGTCGCAGTCGACGTCCCAGCCCTCTTGGCTGCGGCGAGCTAGCGCCTGGCGGAACTCCCCGCTTCGGGGTAGACTCCGCCTCCGCGCCGATCCGGCTGATCGGCACGAGAGTTGCGCCCCGGTGGAGACGCCAGGGAGATGGAATACGACGGATCGCCGAAGAGCGCGTGTGATCCTGGCCTCACGGTCAGGAACCTAAGTTGCTCCGAGGCCGGTTGAGCGATCAGCTGGCGGCGGGGTGGGCACGCAGAGGCAGGGTTCCTAGCGCGTGGAGCGCGGCCCCCTGTGACGCGGACCGTTGCAGGGGTGCCAGCAGCACCCGCCGAGGCGCACCGGCATGTGCGCCAAAGCTAGGAGGAACCGTGCCAACGCAGAAAAAGCGCGACACGATCGACTCGCTCCGCACGGAGCTGTCGGGCAGCCGTGGGCTGATCCTCTCGTCATACCGAGGGTTGACGGTCGCGGAGTTTGCCGCGATCCGCGGGGCCCTTCGGGCACAAGGCATCACGTATCGGGTGGTGAAGAACCGCTTGATGCGCGTCGCCGCGAACGAGCTCGGAAACACGACGCTTCCGGACCTCTTGAAGGGTCCGACGGCGATCGCGTTCGGTTCGGGTGACGAGGCGGTTCTCGCCAAGACGGTCCTGGGTGCACTGAAAGAGTACCCAGCTGTCGAGGTTCGGGGAGCGGTGTTGGGTGAGGCGATCCTCAACCTGTCACAGCTCACCGCGCTGTCGAAGCTCCCGACTCGCGAAGTGCTACTTGCCAAGGTGGCTGGCGCCTTCCAGGCTCCGGTCCAGAAGGTGGCGTTCTTGTTCGCAGCACCACTTCAGAAGGTGGGCTACGCGCTTGGCGCGTACAAGAGCAAGCGCGAGGCCGAGGCGGCCTGACCCTGCCCGGCTGGGCGTACCACACATGATTGATCAGCCTCACGGCTGAAGAAGGAGAGAAGAAATGTCGAAGCTCACAACCGATCAGTTGCTCGAGGCCGTCAGCGAGATGACCGTCCTGGAGCTGTCCGACTTCGTCAAGGCGTTCGAGGAGAAGTTCGGCGTCAGCGCCGCGGCTCCGGTCGCGGTGGCGGCAGCCCCCGCCGCAGGCGGCGCGGCTGGCGGCGATGCGGCTGCCGCGGGCGGCGACACCGTCAACGCCATCCTTTCGGACGTTGGCGCCAACAAGATCCAGGTGATCAAGGTGGTTCGCGAGCTCACCGGTCTCGGCCTCAAGGAGGCGAAGGACCTGGTGGACGCTGCCCCGAAGCCGATCAAGGAGGGGATCGCCAAGTCCGAGGGGGAGAAGATCGTCGCCGCCCTCGCCGAGGCGGGCGCCAAGGTCGAACTCAAGTAACCCCGATTCTGTAACAATCGCTGCTGGGGCCCCTCTCACTCCGCCTTCGGGCGGGTGGGGAGGGGCCTCCGCTTGCCAAGGTACGAGGAACTAGGCTAGTATCGCCGTTCGCTCGATCGCGACCATATTGCCGAAGGAGCTGCCGCATGCCTTCTCGCACCAACCGCGCTGGCTCGACCGGCAACCGCAAGCTCTACTCCCGCATTCCAGAGATCCTCGAAATCCCGAATCTCATCGATCTTCAGACCACATCGTTTGCCGCATTTGTCGGCCCTGAGTGGATCCCCGGCGCAACACCGCTGCCGAAGGGGACCAAGACCTTCCTCGCCGAACTCCTGGAAGAGATCAGCCCGATCCGCGACTTCACCGGCAAGCGCATGGAGCTCGCCTTCCTCGACTACGAATTCAAGGATCCGAAGGTGAGCGAAGAGGACGCGCGAACCAAGGACGCAACCTATGCGCGACCGCTGATGGTCACAGCAGAGTTGAAGATCCTCGAGACGGGTGAGATTCGCAGCCAGCAGATCTACATGGGCGACTTCCCGTGGATGACGAGCCAGGGCACGTTCATCATCAACGGCGCAGAGCGTGTGGTCGTGTCGCAGCTCGTGCGATCGCCTGGCGTCTTCTATACCGACACCGTCGACCCGGTCTCCGGTCGTGCGCTCTGGTCAGCGAAGGTCATCCCGAACCGTGGCGCATGGCTCGAGTTCGAGACGAGCGGCAAGGATCAGCTGTACGTCAAGGTCGATCGCAAGCGAAAGCTCCCCGCAACGTCGCTGTTGCGCGCGGTCGGCTACGAGACGAACGACGAGATCGCAGGACTCTTCTCGCGCATGCCGAGCAACCCAGAGCATCCCTACATCGCCAACACGCTGGAGAAGGACACCACCGCAACGCGAAGCGAAGCGCTCGTCGAAGTGTACAAGCGACTCCGCCCCGGCGATCCGCCCACCGGCGACAACGCGCGTTCTCTCGTCGAGAATCTCTTCTTCAACGCACGACGCTACGACCTCGGTCGCGTCGGGCGATACAAGTTCACGCAGCGCCTCAAGGAGACCGCGGGCTTGATGGGCCTGGAGCTCCCGGGCGATGCAACGCGTACCCTGACGCGCGAAGATCTCGCCGCGATCGTCGGGCACCTCATCATCGCGAACGAGGGAGGTGCGCATCGAGACGTCACCGACCATCTCGGCAACCGCCGCGTGCGCGCCAACGGCGAACTGATCCAGAACGCCTTCCGTGTCGGTCTCCTGCGCATGGAGCGCGTCATCAAGGAGCGCATGACCATCCAGGAAGACGACAAGGCCACGCCGAGCGCGCTCGTCAACGTGCGCCCGGTGGTCGCCGCGATGAAGGAGTTCTTCGGAGGTTCGCAGCTGAGCCAGTTCATGGACCAGACGAACCCGCTCGCCGAGCTCACGAGCAAGCGCCGCCTCTCGGCCCTCGGCCCAGGCGGCCTCTCACGTGAGCGGGCCGGCTTCGACGTTCGCGACGTCCACCACAGCCACTACGGCCGTATCTGCCCGATCGAGACACCGGAAGGCCCGAACATCGGCCTGATCGGATCGCTCGCAACCTTCGGTCGCGTCAACGATCTCGGCTTCATCGAGACGCCGTACCGCCGCGTCAAGGAGGGTCGCGTCACCAGCGACGTCGTTTATCTTCCTGCGGACGAAGAGGAGCGCTTCGCGATCGCCCAGGCGAACGCCGAACTCGACGAGAACTCGCACCTGGTCGGCGAGCGCATCTACTGCCGCAAAGGCGAAGGCTTCGAGCTCGTGGAGCCGTCGAAGGTGGAGTTCATGGACGTCTCGCCGAAGCAGGTCGTCTCCGTGGCCACCGCGCTCATCCCGTTCCTCGAGCACGACGACGCGAACCGCGCGCTGATGGGCTCCAACATGATGCGACAGGCCGTCCCCCTGGTGTCGCCACACTCGCCCGTCGTGGGCACCGGCGTCGAAGGTCGAGCCGCACGCGACTCCGGCCAGGTGGTGATCGCCCGCCGCGCAGGCGTTGTGACCTCCGTCGCCGCCGACTTGATCGTGGTCGAGCCCGATGACGCCTCGAGCAAGAAGGATCTGGACCGATACATCTTGCTGAAGTTCGTCCGCTCGAACCAGGGCACCTGTCTCAACCATCGCCCTTCCGTCCAGGTGGGGGACCGCGTGACTCCAGGCCAGGTGATCGCCGACTCCATGTCGACCGACCAAGGCGAGCTCGCGCTCGGCCAGAACGTGGTCGTCGCCTACATGTCGTGGGAGGGCTACAACTACGAAGACGCCATCATCATCAGCGAACGCCTCGTCCGCGAAGATGTCTTCACCTCGATCCACATCGAAAAGCATGAGACCGAGGCGCGCGAGACTAAGCTCGGGCCAGAAGAGATCACGCGCGACATCGCAAACGTCCCAGAAGAGCTGCTCGCCAGCCTCGACGAGAAGGGCGTGATCCACGTCGGCGCCGCGGTGCGCCCGGGCGACATCCTCGTGGGAAAGATCACGCCGAAGGGCGAGACCGAAGTGACCGCAGAAGAGCGTCTGCTCCGCGCGATCTTCGGCGAGAAGGCGCGCGAAGTGAAGGACTCATCGCTGCGACTCCCACACGGTGAGCGGGGCACGGTGGTGGAGGTGCGCGAGTTCCTCCGCGAAGACGCCGACCTCTCTGCGGGCGTCAACCAGCTGGTCCGCGTCTCCGTTGCGCAGAAGCGCAAGATCTCGGTGGGCGACAAGATGGCCGGCCGTCACGGGAACAAGGGTGTGGTCTCCCGCATCCTGCCGGTCGAGGACATGCCGTTCCTGCCCGACGGCACCCCCGTCGACGTCATCTTGAATCCGCTCGGCGTGCCGAGCCGCATGAACATCGGCCAGCTGCTCGAAACGCATCTGGGCTGGGCGCTGGCGAAGCAGAGCCTCAAGGGCGCCACGCCGGTATTCGACGGTGCGACCGAAGAGAAGATCATCGCCGAGCTCGAGGCCGCGGGTCTGCCTCCCGACGGAAAGATCACCCTGCGCGACGGGAAGAGCGGCAAGGAGTTCGACCGACCCGTCACCGTCGGCGTGACCTACATGCTGAAGCTGCACCACCTGGTCGAGGACAAGATCCACGCCCGCTCGACCGGGCCGTACAGCCTCATCACCCAGCAGCCGCTCGGTGGAAAGGCGCAGTTCGGCGGGCAGCGTTTCGGCGAGATGGAGGTCTGGGCGCTCCAGGCGTACGGCGCCGCAAACATCCTGCAGGAGATCCTCACCGTCAAGTCGGACGACGTGGTCGGACGCGTGCAGGCGTACGAGGCGATCGTCAAGGGGGAACGCATCCAGGCGCCTGGCGTGCCGGAGTCGTTCAAGGTGCTCGTGAAGGAGCTCCAGAGCCTCGGCATCAACGTGGAGATTCTCAACGCCGAGGACGAGCAGATCGAGCTGCTCGAGGATCCGGGTGGATACGCAACGCCGAACCTGGGCATCAATCTGTCGGGCTTCGAGTCCGGCGCAGACTTCTAGGCCGCGGAACACAGGAAGGAGCGAGAGATGTTGGAAGTCAACAATTTTGACGCGATCCGTGTTGCGCTGGCGAGCCCCGAGCAGATTCGCGGCTGGTCGAAGGGCGAGGTCACCAAGCCAGAGACGATCAACTACCGCACGCTGAAGCCGGAGAAGGACGGCCTCTTCGACGAGCGCATCTTCGGGCCAACGCGCGACTGGGAGTGCTACTGCGGGAAGTACAAGCGCATCCGCTACAAGGGGATCATCTGCGACAAGTGCGGTGTCGAGGTCACGCGCTCGAAGGTTCGCCGCGAGCGCATGGGCCACATCCAGCTGGCGAGCCCGGTCTCGCACAGCTGGTACTTCAAGGGGACGCCGAGCCGCCTCGCGACGCTGCTCGAGATCTCGCCCCGCAACCTGGAGAAGGTGCTCTATTTCGCGCAGTACATCGTCACGAGCGTCGACGAGGTGGCGCGCAAGGAGGCCTTGAAGGGTCTCGACGACGAGCTCGCCGGGCGCGGTGGCGGTGCCACCGCCGAAGAGGAGAGCGAGATCAATGCGCGCCTGAAGCGACAGCTGACGGAGTTGGATCGCGAGATCCGCGCACGACTCGAGCAGGTCGAGTCGGACCGCGCCGAGAAGGCGCAGGGGATGGGCGAGGCGGCCCAGGTGACGGAGAAGGCCATCAACGACCTCGGTGAGGCGGCCGCCGACGGCGCCATCATCTTCGAACCAACCGCCGAGGTGATCGTTGCCGATCGCGCTCCTGGAGGCAAGGAGGCGAAGGCACGGCTTCGTGCGGTCCTGACGCAGGCATCGCTCGACGCGGAAGAGGCCTTCACCAACCAGAAGGAGCAGATCAACAACGAGGGCGAGCAGAAGCGCGCCGACCTGAAGGCGCTCGCCGAAGGCGAGATCGCCGGCCTCCGCGCGAATGCGAAGACCTCTGCGCAGAGCCGCAAGGAAGAGATCGCGAAGGAGAAGAAGGCGCTCCTCGGCCTGAAGCCGTATCAACTGCTCCCTGAAATCGGCCGCGACGACGAACTCGACAGCTTCCGCACCCTGGATGCGAAGTTCGGCAGCGAGCGCCCGCGCGGCGCACGCATCTTCCGCGCCGGGATGGGCGCCGAAGCGGTGCGCGAACTCATCGAGCAGATCGACCTCGACAAGGAGTCGAAGGCGCTCGCGGTAGAGGTGCGCAACACCGCCGGGATGCGCCGCAAGAAGGCGATCAAGCGCCTGCGACTGATCGAGGCGTTCCGCCGTTCCGGTGCGCGTCCCGAGTGGATGATCCTCTCTGTCCTCCCGGTGATCCCACCAGACCTGCGCCCGATGGTCCAGCTCGACGGCGGTCGGTTCGCCACGTCGGACCTCAATGACCTCTACCGCCGTGTCATCAACCGCAACAACCGCCTCAAGCGCCTGATCGAACTCGGGGCACCTGAGATCATCGTGCGCAACGAGAAGCGAATGCTCCAGGAGGCGGTCGACGCACTCATCGACAACGGTCGACGCGGTCGTGCGATCTCCGGCACCGGAAACCATCGACTGAAGTCGCTCAGCGACATGCTCAAGGGGAAGCAGGGACGCTTCCGCCAGAACCTTCTCGGCAAGCGCGTCGACTACTCTGGGCGCTCGGTCATCGTGGTCGGCCCGGAGCTGAAGCTGCACGAGTGCGGCATCCCGAAGAAGATGGCGCTCGAACTCTTCAAGCCGTTCGTGATGCGTCAGCTCGTCGAGCTCGGTCATGCACACAACATCAAGAGTGCGAAGCGACTCACCGAACGTGCCACCGACGCGGTCTGGGATGTGCTCGCCGATGTGATCCAGGACCACCCGGTGCTGCTCAACCGCGCGCCGACCCTGCACCGACTCGGCATCCAGGC
>CAINCM010000110.1 GCA_903847005.1 uncultured Chloroflexota bacterium
GCAAGGAGATCTTCGCGCGAGACAAGCACTCCTGTCAGTACTGCGGTCGCGCGGGCGTCTCGCTCACCATCGATCACGTTGTCCCAAAGAGTCGCGGAGGAGACTCGTGGTCGTGGGAGAACCTGGTCACCGCATGCATGTCCTGCAACCACCGCAAGGGCGATCGTCTTCCAGAGGCGGCCGGGCTGCAACTGCGTCGTCGTCCATACGAGCCGCGCTGCGACGTCTACGCCATCTTCCTCCCCTACCTCAGGCACGATGCCTACTCCGCGTGGCGCGACTTCCTCTTCATCGGAGAGGGCGTAACGGCGAGCGGCGCGTGAGCCACGAGGCGGCACTCCGCGCCGCCATACCCGAGGACGTCGCAACACTCATGGGGCGGATCCACGCCCATGGATTCGCCGTGTACGTCGTCGGCGGTGCCGTGCGCGATGTGCTCGCCGGACGCACTCCGACCGATTGGGATCTCGCGACCGATGCCACACCCGATCAGCTTCGCGCCGCCTTCCCGGACGCGCAGTACGAGAACCGCTTCGGCACGGTCGGGATCCCAACCGCAGCCGCCGTGCGCGAAGTGACCACCTTTCGCACGGATGGCCCGAGCAGCGATGCACGACGCCCAGATGCCGTGCGCTTCATCGCCACCATCGAAGGCGATCTTGCGCGGCGCGACTTCACCGTCAACGCGATGGCGTACGGCCTCGCGCGCGGCGTCGAGGGCGATCCCGTGTCCGACGGAGCGTTCGCCGATCCCCACGGTGGACGCGACGATCTGGAGAAGCAGGTCCTGCGTGCGGTAGGCAACCCTGCGGAGCGCTTCAAGGAAGATGCGCTACGGGCTCTGCGCGCCGCGCGCTTTGCGGCACGCTTCGGGCTCACGATCGAACCGAGCACCGCCGCTGCGATCCGCGAGGCCGCGCCGCTCACCGCAACGCTCTCAGGCGAACGTGTCGGCGCAGAGATCGAAGGCATCCTCGCGGCGGAGCGCGCGGAGATCGGCCTCGCGGCACTGCACGATCTCGGCGTGATGCGCGTGATCGCCCCCGCCCTCGATGCGCAGTGGGATCAGGCTCTGCCGCGCCGCGTCGCGGCGGTCGGCGCAGATGGGAGCCCCGACGCTCCCGATCCGCTCGGTCGTCTCGCCGAACTGCTCGCACCGATCGCAGATGACGCAGCGGCCGAGCAGGTGCTCACCGGCTGGAGGCGACCGCGTGCCACGCTTGCCGCGCTGGCGCACCTGCGCGCCGCCGACCGCCTCGCGATCGAAGCGGAGCGCGGAACCATCGACGCGCCTGAGTACCGCATTCGAGTCGCCGCCCTGACCGGCGATCCACGCGACGCGGCGCGGCAGATTCGCCGGCGGATCAATGCCGAGCGTGCAACCCCTGCGGCGGTGACGCTGCTCGCCGCCTGTGACGAGGCGGATGCACGAAACACGCCAGCCCTCCCGTCTGAGCTTGCCGTCGATGGGGCCGCCCTCGCTGCGCACATCGGCGTTGCGCCCGGGGCGTGGATCAAACCGGTGCAAGAGGCGCTGCTCGTTGCGGTCGGACGCGGTGAAGTAATGAACCACGCCGCTGCGCTCCTGACTGTCGCTGAGCGGGCATACGGACAACTCGAGTAGCGGCAGCGCGCCGCTAAGATACGAAGATGAGCGATACCACGACCTCCGTTCTGCTGACGGGAGGCGCCGGCTACGTCGGCGCGGCAACGGCGGATGCGCTGATCGCCGCGGGCATGCGTGTCGTCATCCTCGACGATCTCTCCAGCGGGCACGCCGACACCATTCCGAACGAGGCCTCGTTCAAGACGGGCGGCTACGGCGAAAGCGACAAGGTCGAGGAGCTGCTGCGCGATGCGCGCATCGACGCGATCGTGCACTGCGGCGCAAAGAGCATCGTGGCGGAGAGCAGCGAACATCCGGAACGCTACTTCGCCACCAACGTGCAGGCGAGCCTCAATCTGCTCGGCGCCGCGTGCAATGTCGGCGTGAAGCGCTTCCTCTTCGCGTCGAGCGCCGCAGTCTACGGTGCACCCACCTCGAGCACGATCAACGAATCGACGCCCCTGAATCCAGTCAACCCATACGGCGCAACGAAGGTCGCGTTCGAGTTGGCACTGCGGGCGTATGCAGAGGCGCATGAGATGCGCGCGATCTCACTCCGCTACTTCAACGTTGCAGGGAGCACGGAGCGGGTGCGAGAGCGGCACGACCCCGAGACCCACCTGCTCCCGCGTCTCGTCCGCGCGGCGGAGAGCGGCGAACCGCTCGATCTGTACGGCAACGATTACGCGACCCCTGATGGCAGCGCGCTGCGCGACTACGTCCACGTGGCCGATGTTGCCGCGGCGAATCTCGCGGCGGTGAACTACCTCCTCGACGAGCGCACGCCGCCTGGGCACAGCGCCGTCAACATCGGCAGCGGCGTCGGGACGAGCGTCAAACAGGCGATCAGCGCCGTCGAGCGTGCAACCAAGCGCACCGTGAACGTCAACGTGCTCCCGCGCCGTGCCGGCGACCCGCCTCGCCTCATTGCGGACATCACCCGCGCCGTCTCGCTCCTAGGCTGGCGCCCGCGTCAGAGCGAAACGACCCGCATCATCCGCAGCCTCATCGACTGACCGTCTCCCAGCGTGGCTCGCGTGGCGCACGCGGGGCATCTATCCCTCGCGCTTCTCCGGCACCGACTGAAGCAGATACATGCCGATCAGCATGGTCACGAGCAGTGTCAGCAGCCCGAGCTGGTACGCGACAATGCCGAGCGGTTCGAGCAGCAGCGCGACCGTCGCGCCGTAGAGCAGACCGCCGATCACCTGCGATCCCTTCCCGACAAGGCTGTAGAGGCCGTAGAACTCGCCGAGCTTGTCTGGTGGCGAGAGTCGCAGCATCAAGATGCGATCCGCGCCCGCAAGGCCACCGAATCCGAAGCCGAGGACGACGCCTGCCACGATGAACGGGAGCGGCGAGATGAAGAGCGCGCCCACGATGAGCGCGATCGCCCAGAGCGTCAGCACCATCCGCAACGTCGTCTTCGGTCCGCTCCGATCGGTCATGCGTCCCCAGAACAGCCCGCCGATCACCGCAGTCGTCGCGAGTGCGACAAGCACGTAGTTCGCCTGACCTTGAGAGAATCCGACCGCCTGGACGGCGAAGACCGCCATGATCGAGATCACCGTGTTCTGCGCATCCGTGTAGAAGAACCGTGCAAGGAGGAAGCGTCGCAGCCCCGGGTACTTCCCGAGCTCGCGAATCGTCTTCGCGGTTGTCCTCAGCGAGAGCCCGCTTTCACGGCCCGCCCTGGGCGCACTGGGGACCTCACGGATGAAGATGAAGATCGGCAGCGCAAGGATCGCGAACAGGATCGGGGCCACGACGAAGACCTGCTCTACGCTCAGCCCACCGAAGAGGATGATGACGCCGATCAGCACCGTGCCGAGATAGCCAAGCCCGTTGCCGAGTCCGGAGACCCAGCCGCGATTCGCGGGCGTGCTGACGATCTTGATCGTCGCGTCGTAGTAGACGAGCGCCGACTGATAGCCGAAGTTGGCAACACAGAAGAGAAGCACGCCGGCCATCACAGGCACCGACGGGATGAGGATCGCAGGGACAATGGCGAGCGCCGTGAAGAAGAGGAGATACGGCAGGCGCCTCCCGGATCGGTCGGAGAGTGCGCCGATCGCCGGCGAGACCAGCGCGTTCACGCCGACGGAGAGCGCAATCGAGATCTGAAGCCAAAGATTCCCTTGAGACTCGCCGAGCACACCTTCGCTCGTGAGATACAGGCCGATCGCGTAGGAGAAGATGCCGTACGACCAGATCGTGTTGGCAAGGTCGTAGAGCGTCCACGACGCGATCCACGTCGCTGGAACCGTGATGCGGACGCCGCCTGCGCCTGAACGTGCTGCCATCGTCTTGATCCTCCCCTGTCTGGCGGGTCGTGATGGGCTCACGGCTGCCGCGTCGCCCCTGAGGATGATGGCTGGACGGGAGCGGTGCGGGCGGCGCCGCATAGGGCGCACCCGCACGAACCGAGCGTGGCGACGGCTACGATTGCGCGATGGCGAGGCGACGAACGGATCCTGCGATCACGTGGGCGAAGGGGCTCGAGCGTCGTCGGCCAGGTCTCATGGACGACGTGTTGGCCGGACTCCAAGCGCTCTATGGAACGCCGCGGTGGAAGCCGCGACTCGATCCGATCAGCGAACTCGTCACGACGATCTTGAGTCAGAACACCAGCGACGTGAACGCGGCGCGCGCCTTCGATGCGCTGCGCGCCAGGTACGCCGACTGGTCGGCGGTCGAGCGCGCCCCTGTCCGTCAGCTCGCGAGCACGATCAAGAGCGGCGGGCTCGCGGACCAGAAGGCACCGCGCATCAAGGCGGCGCTGAAGGCGACGCGGTCGAAAACCGGCGACTACGACCTGTCGTTCCTCAAGGAGCTGCCGCCGCTCGAGGCGCGCGACTGGCTGACCGCGATTCCCGGCATCGGTCCGAAGACCGCATCCATCGTGATGCTCTTCTGTTTCGGAGTTCCGCTGATGCCAGTCGATACCCATGTCGAACGGGTCAGCAAGCGGATCGGACTCCTGCCGCCGAAGGCAAGCCTGAACTTCGCGCACGACGCCTGGCTCCACCTTGTGGAGCCCGCGCGCATGTACGAGGCCCATGTTGCCCTCATCCGCCACGGCCGCGGACACTGCGATGCGCTGCGACCGCAGTGCGACACCTGTCCCCTTCGCGCGCGCTGTCGGTTTGTGAACCGTCGCGCGCCGTGATGCGGCGCATCGCGTGACCTGCGCCGCGAGGTCGATCAGCGGCGCGACCAGCTCATTCGACCGAAACGAGGATCGCTGAGGTCACCGAGGACCTCTACCGCTTCGCCGGTGCGCAACGGCAGTTGTCTGCCGCCCTCCGGACGTCCCGGATCCCGCAGCGCCGCGAGTCGCGAATCGTCTGGACCCTCTGCGTGCGCCAGGACACTCCACTCGCCGAGGAGACCGAGTCCGGCAACGGTACGGATCGGATGTCCGCCGCAGGTGCACGAGGCGGCGAGGCGGCCGAGCGCCATTGCGGACGCCGAATCTGCGATCACCGTGAGGTCAGGCTGTGCGACCCAGCGGCGAAGCTGCGCCGCGCGAGCCGCATCGGTGGCGAGCAGCGTGGCATCACCGCCGCAGAGAAAGATCGTGCCCTCGGTCGGGTCGGACGCTCCGGCATTGAAGAGCTGCACGGCAACGCCGCGCGCACCGAGGAGGCTGGCCAACACGGTGGCCTGCTGCTCATCACGCGAAGCGAGAGAGGCGAGGACGAGCGGTGATGGCGCGTTGGCCAGCCATTCGAGCGCCTCGGGCCACGCGTCGGCACGGAGGCCGAGCCCGCCACCGGAGAGGATCAGTCGCGCCACCCTCTGATCCTAGCGGCGGCGCGTGCGCCATACTGCGCGCATGAGTGAGAGCCTTACACGGGGACGCATCGTGCTGATCGGCTCAGGCGAGATCGGACCTTCGATGGCGCCGATGCACCGCGCGCTGGTGGCGAGCCTCCCCGCGAGAAACACGCCCCCTTCGATGGTTGCGCTCGACGGCTCATACGACTTCCAGACGAATCGCGCCGAAATGGGCGAGAAGATCGCCGTCTTCTTTCGCTCCAAGGTTGGCGTTGCGACCACGGTGGTCGGACTTCCGGAGACAGAGCGGCCCGGCGCCGATCTTGCGCCGACCGCGTTCGACGCGACGCTGAGCGCGCTGGACGCGGCGAACCTCCTCTTCCTGGGACCTGGATCGCCCTCCCGCGCCCTCTTCCGTTGGGCCGAGACACCGATTGTGGAACGCCTCATCGCGCGCATTCGCGCTGGGGCAACGTTGATCGCCTCTTCCGCTGCAGCGGCGGCAAGCGGCGAGGCGGCCATGCCCGTCTACGAGATCTACAAGGCGGGGCAGCCTGCGCGATGGCTGCAGGGCCTCGACATCATGGGAACACTGCTCGGACTTCGCGTCGCGATCGTCCCGCACTGGAACAACGCAGAGGGCGCCACCCACGACACCTCGCGCTGCTTCATCGGCGACGCGAAGTTGCGCGAGCTCGAGCGGTCCCTCGCTCCGGGCATCGCAATCCTCGGCATCGACGAACATACGGCGCTGACGATCGACTTCGCAACCGACCTCGTCACCGTGCACGGAAAGGGCGCGGTCACCATCCGCATCCCGGGCGGCGGCGAAACTGCACTCCACAGCGGCGCGTCCGAACCAATCGGGGTGTTCGGTGCGCGTGTTCCCCGCGCTGGGTCGGCGCAGCCAAGGGCAACGGACGCGGCACTCGACGCCGAACCCACCGTTGAGACCTCGGATCGTTCGGTGCACGACGCGCCAGTCGCCGCCTCTGCGCGCGAACTTCTCGCCCCCGCAGTCGAGCGCCTCATCGCGCTCCGCGCGACGGCCAGGGCGGAGAAGCGCTTCGCCGATGCCGACGCGATCCGGGATGCGATCGAGGCGCTCGGCGTTGAGCTCTCAGATCGGGCAGACGGAGTGAGCTGGAGCGTCCGCGCCCGCTAGCGCGTGAAGCGCGAGAAGTAGGCGCCGATTCGGCGCTGAACGCCGCTCGGCATCAGGCTCAGGAAGCGCGCCGAGATCGCGTTGACCAGTCCCGGCACCACGAGCGCTCTCCCCGACTCGACCGCATCGAGTGCGACGCGCGCGACAAAGGCACTGCTGGTCAACATGAAACTCGGCTGACCGGCCGTGGACGAGAGCCCGCCGCGCGCCTGGAATCCGCTCGGCGTGTAGCCGGGCGCCACGCAGGTGACGCGGACTCCGTGCGGGCGCGCCTCTTCGTGCAGTGCGAGGGTGAAGCTGCGCACGAACGCCTTCGTCGCGGCGTAGGTGGTGAACCCGGGGAACGGCAGGAAGGATGCAACCGAGGCGACGTTGAGGATGGCGCCACGCCTGCGCGGCGCCATCGCAACGAGCGCCGCCCGAGAGAGGCGCATCAGCGCATTGACATTCAGGAAGATCTCGTTGCTCTCGCCCGCGGCGTCGAGCTCCATGATCTTCCCGAATCGTCCGTAGCCGGCGTTGTTCACCACCATCTCGACCGGTCGGCTCTCGTCCGCGATGCGCGCTTCGATCGACTCGATTCCCGCACTGGTCGAAAGGTCGGCAACGATCACCTCGGCGTCGGCGCCGCTCGTGCGCACCGTCGCAGCGACTCGCGCAAGCTCATCTGCGCGTCGCGCCACCAGGACCAGGTCCCATCCGCGCGCGGCAAGCTGCTCGGCCATGCACTCGCCGATCCCAGAAGAGGCGCCGGTGATGAGCGCGCGTCGTCGATACATGTCACGAAGTATGCGCGATCTTCGACGCAGCAGGTTGCACGTGGTGTTGGTAGGGGGACCTGGACTCGAACCAGGGACCACCGAGATATAAGCTCGGAGCTCTAACCACCTGAGCTATCCCCCCATGAGACGCGCCCTCAGCCTACCCCCTCGGCGGTCGCGAGTGTGACCGAGAGCGCCGCAACGGCGAGCGCGGCGGCACTGATCTCCCAGCCACGCTGGCGCATCCATCGGGATCGAGTTGCGCTGCAGGCAACCCCCGCCGCGAGGAGGAGGGCCGCGACCGCGAGCAGGGTTGGCGACGTGTTGCGCGGCGCCACGACTAGCAGCGCGGTGACGGTGACGAGATGGAGCAGCACCAAGAGGATGAGCGCCGTGCGTTCGCCGAGTCGCACCGCAGCGCTGCGCATCCCACTCTGAAGATCCATCGCGCGGTCGGCGAGGCTGTTCTGCAGCGCCAGAGCGGCGCCGCCAGGAAGGGCCGCCAACGAGAGGGCGAGGACCGGCGCGGGGATCTCACGACCCACCGTCGACCACGCAAAGGCCGGGATGATGCTGACGCCGAGCGCAAACGGGAGCCAGGAGAGTGCGGTGCGCTTCAGCCAGACGTTGTAGAGCACGCCGATGCACGCACCGCACACGGCGAGCGCGAGAGTGGGCAGGCTCACCTGTGCAGCGGCGGCCAGTCCGACCGCGAGTCCTAGCGCTGCGAGCAGCGGGCCCGCATGTGGCCGCAGTTCGCCCGCCGCAATCGGCTTCTCGTGTCGGCCGCTGTCTCGGTGGCGATCGAGATAGTCATTCGATGCGCCGATGCAGGTGTGCACGCCGAGCATGGTGAGCGCCGCCAAGGCAGCGGCCGATGCTCCTGCGCCTGCAACGGTGGCGAGGGCTGCGGCCGCAACGGCGTTGAGCATCGTCGGGAGCGGATGCGCCAAGCGGAGCAGCGCGAAGGACGTGCGCCAGAACCCATTCATGAGTGCAGCCTAACGCCCTGCTATCCTCGCCGCGATGACGCTCACGACTCCAACCACAGCGACCCTCTCGCTCGCGTCCGCCATCAGCGTGCGCGATCTCGTGAAGCGGTACAAGGGCGCCGACCGCAACGCGGTGGACGGGGTCTCCTTCGACGTGGCCCAGGGGTCGCTCTTCGCCCTGCTCGGACCGAACGGCGCAGGGAAGACCACGACGATCAGCATCCTGACCACCACGCTCGCCGCAACCTCGGGAAGCGTCCAGATCGCCGGCGCAGATCTTGCGCACGATCAGGCGGAGGTGCGTCGCCGCGTTGGCATCATCTTCCAGAAGCCGTCGCTCGACCGAGCGCTCACCGGCGAAGAGAACTGCAGGTTCCACGCCGCGCTCTATGGCGCATACGCCTACCGCCCCGCCTTCTCGCTCATGCCACGCGAGTATCGCGATCGCATCATCGAACTCGGAGCGCTGGTCGGCCTCGATCGCGAGGACCTCTTCAAGAAGATCTCCAAGTACTCGGGAGGCATGCGCCGCAAGCTCGAGATCGCGCGATCGCTCTTGCATCGACCGCAGGTGCTCTTCCTCGACGAGCCGACGGTCGGCCTCGATCCAGAGTCGCGACGTTCCGTCGCCGGCTACCTCGACGCGATCCGACGCAGCGAGAAGATGACCATGGTGCTGACCACCCACTATCTGGACGAGGTCGAGATCGCCGACCAGGTCTGCATCATCGACCGCGGCAGGATCGTTGCGAACGGCACGCCCGCGGAGTTGCGCACGGGGACCGGCGTCACGCGAGTGGAGTTCGAGGCGGCGGATCGTGTGGCACTCAGCGCAGAGGTGGAGCGACTCGGACACACGCCGCAGCCGATCTCAGCGGGCGTTGCCGTGGAGGTGGTGGGCGCCGAGGCGGCCCATGCGCTCGTGCGCGACCTGAAGACGCCACTCACCAGGTTCGAAGTTCGGAGCCCGAGTCTCGAGGATGCCTACCTCAAGATCGTCGCGGCCACCGCAGACGAAAGAGAGGAGTCGCCGCTTGACGACGGACCGCGACGGAGTTTCCGAAGATGAGCGCGATGGTCGTCCCTCCGCCAACCTCTCGCTTCAGCCTGCGGAACGAGCTCGCCGCCGCCGGCGCGATCGCCGCGCGAGACGTCACCAAGCTCCTCCGCGATCCCATCCGGCTCGTCGGCGGGCTCGTCTTCCCCGCGCTCTTCATCGGCGTCCTCGGCGGCGCGTTCGCCTCCAACTTCGCGTCGCCTGGGATCGACCTGCTCCCGTTCATCTTCGCCGGACAGCTCGCCCAGGGCGTCTGGCAGTCCGCCGCGCTCGGACTGATCTCGATCCTCGAAGACCGAGAGAACGACTTCTCGCAGGAGATCTTCGTCGCGCCGATCGGCCGACGCACGATCCTCGCCGGGAAGATCCTCGGCGAGTCGCTCGTTGCCTTCCCGCAGGCGCTGACGGTGATGCTCTTCGGCATCGTGCTCGGGATCCCGCTGAGCCTTGCACAGGTGTTCGCGCTCATCCCGGCCCTCGTCCTGGTCGCGATCTTCGGCGCCGGGTTCGGCGCGCTGCTCGTGAGCCTGCTGCCGAACCAGCGCTCGGCGAACCTCATCTTCCCGTTCGTCTTCCTGCCGCAGTTCTTCCTCGCCGGCTCGTTCAATCCGATCCGCGAACTACCCTGGTACCTGGACATCGTGAGCCACATCGCGCCGCTGCGGTACGCCGTCGACCTGATCCGCGGCGCCTACTACGGCTATCCGAACGTGGCGGTGCTCTCCGAGCCGATCTGGAACGTCGGCCTGATCTCCATCTTGACAGTGGCGATGCTGAGCATCGGAACGATCCTCTTTGTGCGAAGCGAGCGCAACCGCTAGTCGACGTCTCCCTCGTCGACGCCGCCGTCGCCGAATCATCAGCGGGCCGCTCAGGATTACACTTTTCGTTCTCGTTGGCGCAAACTCGTTCTGTGGGAGCGAGTCGCATCGCGGGCATCCTCGACGGCTCGTCCCGGAACGGGAGGTTCGAATATGCGAGGCACATGGTTCGCAAATGCCGTCGCGCTGGGTCGCGTGGTGATCGGAACGATCTTCCTCTGGGCGGGGCTCGAGAAGGTGATCGGCGGGGGCGGTGCATGGACGGCGAAGGGCTTCCTTGCATACGGGACAAGCGGCACGCTCGGGTGGCCATTTGTGAGCGGCGAGGTCGCCGAAGGAACCGTATTCAATCCAACGCATGAACTCTGGGTGAGCCTCGCCGCCAGCGACGGCGCGATGGCCGCGATCAACTTCCTCGTGCAGTTCGGTCAGATCGCGATCGGCGCGGCGCTGATCCTGGGACTCGCCACGCGCTTCGCGGCTGCGATGGGTTCCCTGATGATGCTCTTCTTCTTCGTTGCGGCGTGGGATTTCGCGTACGGCATCGTGAACCAGCACCTCACGTACGCCGTGGTGACCTTCGGACTTGCGATCGTCGGCGCGGGGAACTTCAACGGGCTCGATGCGCGCATCGCCGGACAGCTCCCCACGTGGGCGCGCGACTACTTCGCGTCGGGTGCTCCGGCGAAGGCCGGGGGGCGCGCCTAGACCGCGTCGGTTCCCCGGCGGATACACGCGACACGGCGGGTGCCGGCCGGGTCGAGCGTGATCAGGGAGGGCGTCGCTGCCGAGCAGGTGGCGACGCTCTCTCTGCATCTCGGATGGAACGAGCAGCCGCTCGGCGGATTCAACGGTGAGGGGACATCGCCCTCGAGGATGATGCGATCGCGACGGTCTCTCCGATCGGGCTCCGGCACCGCTGAGAGCAGGGCCCGCGTGTACGGATGCGACGGATCCTTGAAGAGTGCCGCGGCCGGTGCGGTCTCCACGACCTTGCCGAGATACATCACGGCGATCCTGTCGCAGAGGTGCTCCACCACCCCGAGGTTGTGGGCGATGAAGAGGTACGAAAGCCCGAGCTCCTTCTGAAGCTCGGCGAGCAGGTTCAGCACCTGCGCCTGGATCGACACATCGAGCGCCGACACGGGCTCATCCAAGACGATGAGCGTCGGATCGAGCACGAGCGCGCGTGCAATCCCTACCCGTTGTCGCTGACCGCCGGAGAACTCGTGCGGGTAGCGGCGCGCACTCTCGGGTCGCAGCCCGACCATCTCCAGCGTCTTCGCCACCTTCGCCTCGCGCTCCTTCGCGCCACCGATGTTGTGGATGCGCAGACCCTCGCCCACCGCCTCGCCGATCGGTGTCCGCGGGTCGAGGCTTGCGAACGGATCCTGGAAGACGATCTGCGCCTTGCGGCGATACGACTTGAGCTGTGCGCCACTCAGCTTGGTGATATCCGTTCCTTCGAAGCGGATGGAGCCCCCGCTCGGCTCGATGAGGCGCAGGATCAGTCGTCCCACCGTGGTCTTTCCGCAGCCAGACTCGCCTACCAGGCCGAGCGTCTCGCCTGCGCGCACTTCGAGATCGACGCCGTCGACGGCGCGCACGTGGCCCACGGTGCGCTGCAGCGCTCCCGCGCGGACCGGGAACGACTTGGCGAGGCCGCGCACCTCGAGCAGGGGTGCGTCGGCCGTGGCGACCTTTGCGCCGCCCCTTCTCTCCTGGCTCATCTCGATCTCCCCTTCGCTGCAACCCCGCCGTGCGCAGCGTCATAGAGGTGGCAGCGCACGAGGCTTCCCGCCGCGCCCGCATGCGACAGGAGATCGGGGTGCTGCGTCGAGCACGCGGCGAGGTTCGCCGCCTCGCGCTGGCCGCATCGATCCGCAAAACGGCAGCCGGGGATCTCTTCGGTGAGCGACGGGACCTGGCCCGGGATGACGCGCAGCTGCCCGCGACCCGTCCCCGTTCGCGGGATCGCGCCGAGCAGTCCCTGCGTATACGGGTGTCGCGGGTTGTCGAAGATCGCGTCGCGACGCTGCTCCTCCACGACCTCGCCGGCATACATCACCGCCACGCGATCGCAGAACTCCGAGACGACGCCGAGATCGTGGGTGATCAGCACGATCGCGGTGCCGAGTCGCTCGCGCAGGTCGCGGAGCAGCTCGAGGATCTGCGCCTGGATCGTCACGTCGAGTGCCGTGGTCGGCTCGTCGGCGATGAGCAGCTCCGGCTCGCATGCGAGTGCCATGGCGATCATGACGCGCTGCGCCATGCCGCCCGAGATCTCGTGCGGATAGGCGTCGGCGCGTCGGCCCGGGTCCGGAATGCCGACAAGCTCGAGCAGCTCGATGCCGCGCATGCGCGCCGCCTTCTCGTCGAGTCCCTTGTGGATGCGCAGCACCTCGCCGATCTGGTCGGCGAGCTTCTGCACCGGATTGAGCGACGAGTTCGGCTGCTGGAAGATCATCGCAATGCGATTGCCGCGGATCTTCTGCATCTCGAGCTCGCTTGCGGAGAGCAGCTCTTGGCCGTCGAAGCGGACGCTCCCGCCCGTGATCTGGCCGGGCGGCACGATGAGTCGAAGGATGGAGAGCGAGGTCACGCTCTTGCCGCTGCCCGATTCGCCCACCAGGCCCATCACCTGGCCGGGTTTGATGCTGAAGTCCACCCCGTTGATGGCCTGGACGATGCCGTCCTCGGTGTAGAAGTAGGTTTTGAGTCCCTGGACTTCGAGCA
>CAINCM010000111.1 GCA_903847005.1 uncultured Chloroflexota bacterium
CGGCGAGGAAGAGCGGGAGCGAGTCTGCAAGCGCATAGACCGCGATGGCGATCGGACTGATCACCAGCGCGCTCACAACCACCCGCCGTCTGCCGATACGATCGGCGAGCACGCCGCCAATCGGATTGAACGCGAGGTTGGCCAGCGAATAGGCGGCGATCGCCACGCCGACCAAGAAGGGCGTTCCGCCCAGCTCTTGCGCACGCGGCCCGATCACCGGGAGGAGGGCGAAGTTGTCGATGAACGTGAGGAAGACCGCGAAGTAGATCGCGGTGCGACTTCTGCGGCCGAGGGGTGCGGCGGTCATGCGCAGAGCATCGCACACCGTTCCGCTTTCGGTTGCTGCGCAGTGACGTGCGGCGGTTGCGTGCGACAATGGTGCGCGTGAGCGACCAAGATCCGACGCAGATTCCCTACACGCTTGTGCGCAGTCCGCGTGCGCGGAGGCTTTCGCTCCACATCGATCCAGAGCGAGGGCTCGAGGCCGTTGTCCCCGCGCGGATCGGCGAAGCGCGCGCACGTCGCGAAGTCGAGGCCTTCATTGCCGAGCGCGCTCGTTGGGTCGAGCGTTCGCTCGCAGAGCTGCGCGAGCGCCGCTCGGCGCTCGGCACCGACGGTCGACTCGTTCTCGGCGGACTGATTCCCTATGCAGGCCGTGCGCATCGCATCCGCGCCGGAGCGGTCGCGGTCATCAGCGTGGCCGGCGGCGAGATCATCGTCCCGGAGAAGATGACTGGCAGCGAGACGCTCTTGCGCACCCGGATGACCACATGGCTTCGCCGTCGTGCGCGCAGCGTCGCCGAACAGATGATCGCCGTCTATGCACCGGAGATGCGCGTGCAGCCAACGCGCCTGCGCATTGCAGATCAGTCGTCGCGCTGGGGGAGCGCCTCAGCCGACGGCACGATCTCCCTTTCATGGAGGCTCGTGATGGCACCCCCCTCCTGTTTCGAGGCGGTGATCGTTCACGAACTCGCCCATCTGCGGGCGCGCGGTCACGGCGTCCGCTTCCGCCAGATTGTGGAGCGCCACCTCCCGGACGAGTCGACTCGCATGCGAGAGCTGCAGCGCCTCACCCCGGCGCTCGCCGCGGTGCGCTAGCGGCGCTTCTCTCGCCTGGCAGCGGCGCGTTGGTCGGCGTTGGCCACGATCTTCCTGGTGATGCGTTTGATCAGCGCGATCGGCAGTTCGTGGTCCGACGTGAAGTGGATCGTGGTTCCAGAAACAGCGAACCTGGTCAGCTCTTTCGAGAACGTTTCGGAGACGTGGCCTGCATAGAGGCTGAGCCCACCGCGTCGAACGCCAAAGTGGATGCGCCCTCCGTTGGGAAAGCGGACGCCAGGGACGCGATACGAGATTTCCTCCACTCCGCCCGGCGCCGCGGCAAGGATGGCGTCGCGGAGTCGGCGCAGGCTCTTTGCGTCGCTCGCAGGGAGTGCGGAGATGTACGCCGCAACGCTTGGGGCAGTGTGCCGAGGCCAGGTGCCTGCCATGAGGACCTCCAGATGTGGGGTGGTGGAGCTGAGGGGATTCGAACCCCTTGCCTCTACAATGCGAATGTAGCGCTCTACCAACTGAGCTACAGCCCCACGGAAGCGGCAGAATAGCACGCGGGCGGCTAGCATCGGACCATGAGCCCCTTCGCCCTCGGTCTCCTCTCTGCTGCCCTCTGGGGAGCAACCGACCTCGTGACGACCTATGTGGGTCGAAGGATCGGGTCGCTCCGCGTCGTGGTCATCGCGGTCAGCACCTCGCTCGTCCTTGCGGGAAGCGTGGCGGTGGCACGCGGTGCGCTGACGCAGATCTACAAGCCGGAGATCGTTGTGGCCACCTTGCTGATGGGCGTCGGTGCGGGCATCTCGTACATCGCTGTCTTCACGGCGTTTCGCCTCGGTCCACTGAGCGTCGTCTCACCGACGATCTCTGCATACGGCGCACTCTCCGCTTTCCTCGCCGCCCTCTTCCTTGGCGAGCAGCTCACCACCGCGCATGTGGCTGGCGTGATTGCCGTCGGCGGCGGGATCGCCCTTCTCGGGATTCGCACCACGGGGAGCGGACGCGAGCGTCGAGCGTCGCTCGCCAGTCCCGGCGTTGCCTTTGCCCTGGTGGGCCTCCTCTTCTTCGCCGTGATCACGGTGCTGCTGACGATCCCGATCAAGGAGTTCGGCTGGAGCACGGCGATCACGCTCTCGAGGATCGGAAACTTCGTCACCGTCTGGATCGCTCTCGGCCTGTTGCGTGCGAAGCGGAGTTCGCTCCCTCGGTGGGGACGAACCGATCTCCTCGGCGAGGGGCACGCCATGACGCGACGCGGCGCCCTCCTCGCAGGAGCCGTCGGCGTGGGGGACACGATCGCCTTCTTCGTCTTCGCTGCCGCACTCGAGGTGGGCCCGACCTGGGCCGTCTCACTCTTGAGCTCGCTGGGGCCGATCATCGTGGTGCTCGGTGGCTACATTGGCTATCAGGAGCGGCTCCGCCTCCCCCAGCTGGTTGGGCTCGCGCTAGTCATGGTCGGGATCGTCCTGGCAACCCTCCCTGCATAAAAAGAACAGATGTACTAATATCGGCCCAGGGCGGGGGCACTATCCTCACAAGGTGTTGCCCCATCTTGGCCTCCGCCCAACTCCACGGCTCGGCCTCTTCGCACTTCCGCTGGTGGTTGCCCTGGCCGCGTGTGGCGGTGAGGCGGTGGCCACCCCGAGCGACGGCGCCTCACCCGCTGCGGTGATCAACAGCGAGTACGGACGTATCTGGGGCCGCCTCCCGGCCGACTTCCCCCTCCTTGCGGAGGGGAGTGCGGAGATTCGACTCGATGTTCTTGCGAGCGGCGCCATCTTCAGTCGACTGAGCGTTGAGAGCGCCGTCCGATCGACCGTGGACGAGCTGCGACGCCTCGCCTGGGAGGTGGCCGAACCGGTGAAGCGCGACGGCCGCATCGAGATCGGCGCGACACGCGACAACGGGGAGTGCGCCGTAACGGTAACCGTCGAGCCGCTCGGATCGCGGACGTCGCTGGTCGTTTATCTTAACGAAGGTTGCCCCGCACCCTAGAACCGATATCCACGAGACTGGAGGATGATGATGCCACCGAAGCTGAAGCGCAACGAGATCGTGAAGCCACTACTCCTCGTCGGCGGGCTCACGATCGGCGTCATCTTCATCATTGCGATCCAGGTGAGCGCGCTCTAACGATCATGCTGCAGCAGTCGCTGCAGCTCAGCGTCAGGTCCGGCTGCACTCAGCGCCGACCGCCACCCTTCCCTCGCGATGCCTCGTCTCGTCGCTGATCGCGTCCGTTCGGTCGCGGGGACATTGCGCGGAGGAATCGCCCGTACCATCCCGCAAACGCGCCCGCGAAGATTCCCGAGACGGCGACGCCGTAGAGATCGCCCGCAAGCGATCCGACGTCGTTGAGATTTGCAAGGTTGTTCTTGAGAAATGCCGCGACTGGATTCCCTTCAGCGAGCCCAGACAGGTCTGCAGCGCTTCCAACGACGAGCGAGCCTAGATATGTCAGCACGCCGAAGATACCTCCGAGCATCCAGGAGCCTCGACGCGTCAGCATCCCGCCCATGAACGCCACAACAAATGCCGGCGGGAGGAGCACTGTCTGGACTGCCAGCTGCGTGAGATTCGAGTCGATCGTGCCGGGCTGGATGCTGATGGCAACGGTCGC
>CAINCM010000112.1 GCA_903847005.1 uncultured Chloroflexota bacterium
GGTACTCCCAGGAGAAGGGCTTCGGCGCGGGTGCGTTACTCATCCGTGGATTCTCGCCCCTCTCCCCTCAATGCGTCCAACCGAGCGCCCTGCGCTGAGGGGGAGTCGGCAGCAGGGTCTGTGAGATCAGCCGCGACGGCGGCGGCGCTCGGCAAGGTTCAGGTGCAGCAGGGCTCGGGCCATGGAGGCGCGTGCCGTGGCGACCGCGCCCGGATCCGCGTGGTCCACCTGGGCGAGCGCCTGTTCCGCGACCGCCTTCGCCTTTTCGATCGCCTCGATGTCGAGGTCGGCGGCCAGGTCGGCCGACTCGGCGAGCACGAGGACGCGATCGGGTCGCACCTGCACGAACCCGCCGATGATCGCCAGCAGCTCCACGTTGCCGTCGGTGGTGGTGATGCGGCCTTCGCCGAGTCCCAGCACCGTGACATACGGCTCGTGCTTCGGCAGGATGCCGACTTCGCCGTCGACGGTGGGCAGCACGAGCGCCGTCGCCTCACCGCTCCAGGTGAGACGCTCCGGCGTCACGATCTCCAACGAGAACGGCATGCGCTACTTCGCTGCGGCGGCGGCGTTCGCGCGCACGTCATCCAACGTGCCGGCGAGGAAGAACGCCTGCTCTGGCAGCGCGTCGGCCTTCCCCTCCAGGATCTCGCGGAACGAAGCCACCGTGTCGGCGATCTTCACGAACTTGCCGGGGCGGCCGGTGAAGACCTCCGCGACGAAGAACGGCTGGCTCATGAAGCGCTGCAGTCGTCGCGCACGCGCCACGAGCTGCTTGTCTTCTGGCGAGAGCTCGTCCATGCCGAGGATGGCGATGATGTCCTGCAGGTCGCGGTAGCGCTGCAGCACGCGCTGCACCTCTCGCGCCGTCTCGTAGTGGCTTGCGCCGACCACGTTCGGGTCGAGCACGCGCGACGTGGACGTCAACGGATCCACCGCCGGATAGATGCCCAACTCCGTGATGCTTCGCTCGAGGCGAATCGTGGAGTCGAGGTGTCCGAAGGTGGTCGCCGGCGCCGGATCGGTGTAGTCGTCAGCCGGCACGTAGACCGCCTGCAACGACGTAATCGATCCCTTCTTCGTGGAGGTGATGCGCTCTTGGAGCGCCGCCATCTCCGTTGCAAGGTTCGGCTGGTACCCCACGGCGCTCGGCATGCGGCCGAGAAGCGCAGACACCTCGGAACCCGCTTGCGTGAAGCGGAAGATGTTGTCGATGAAGAGGAGCACGTCGCGACCCTCTTCGTCGCGGAAGTACTCCGCCATCGTCAGGCCGGAGAGCGCCACGCGGAGACGCGCTCCGGGTGGCTCGTTCATCTGCCCGAACACCATCACGGTCTTGTCGATGACGCCTGAGTCGCGCATCTCGCCGATCAAGTCGTTGCCTTCGCGCGATCGCTCGCCGACACCCGCGAAGACGGAGTAGCCGGAGTGCTCTTGCGCCACGTTGCGGATCAGCTCCTGGATCACCACCGTCTTGCCGACGCCGGCGCCGCCGAAGATGCCGATCTTTCCGCCCTTCTTGAACGGGCAGACGAGGTCGATCACCTTGATGCCGGTCTCGAAGAGCTCGGTCTCCGTGGTGAGATCTTCGAATGGTGGCGCCGCGCGATGGATGGGGAGCGCAACCGCAGATTTCACGTCGCCCGCCTCGTCGATCGCCTCGCCCAGCACGTTGAAGACGCGTCCGAGTGTGCCTTCGCCGACGGGAACGGAGATCGGCGCGCCGAGATCCGTGGCCTTTGCGCCGCGCGCGAGACCGTCCGTGGTGGTCATGGCGACGGAGCGGACACGGTTGTTGCCAAGATGCTGCTGCACCTCGACCACGAGCGATCCGTCTGCGCGATCGACGCGCACCGCGTTGTAGATTGCGGGCAGCTCTCGTGCGGCGAACTCGATGTCGACCACCGGCCCCGTGACCTGAACGACCGTCCCTACGGCTCCTGCGCTCTTGGTTCCTGCGTTCGCCATCTCTCCTCCTACGCTCTCGGCTTCACTGCGCGCTTGCGCCCGAAGCAATTTCGATCATCTCTCGGGTGATGTTCGCCTGTCGCACCTTGTTGTAGGTCAACGTGAGATCGCTGATCAGATCTCCTGCGCTCTCCGTTGCGTTCTTCATTGCGACCATGCGGCTGGACTGCTCGCACGCCGTGGTCTCGAGCACCGCCTGGAAGATGCGCGTGGCGACGTAGCGCGGAAGGAGGGCCTCCAGCACGGTGACCGGATCCGGCTCGAAGAGGAACTGGTTTCCGGGGATGCCAGCCGTGTCGGCGGTCGGTCGAATGGGGAGGAGCTGCACCCCCTCCGGTCGCTGCACGAGCGTGGAGACGAAGGTTGGATGGATCAGCGTCACGCTGACGGCGCGGCCGCCGAGGAAGTCGTCGGTGAGGAGGCGGACGAGCGGGGTGACGTCGGCGAAGGTCGGCTTGTCGCCGTAGCCGGGGAAGGCGGCGGCGATCTCGTACCCGCCGCGTGCGAGCGCGTCGCGACCCTTCTTTCCGATCGTCACGATGCGGGTGCCCGGCCCCGCGCTCTCGAGCTCTTTCATGGCGAAGCGGATCAGGTTCGAGTTCAGCGCGCCGGCGAGGCCGCGGTCGGTGGTGAAGAGCACGATCAGCTTCGCGCCACCCTCCGATGGCTTTCGCAGCAGCGCGTGCCCCTCCTCGCCGAGCACCGAGGCGAGGTCGGCGATCACCTCATCGATAGAGTGTCCGTACGGTCGTGCCGCGAGCGTAGACTCCTGTGCTCGCTTCAACTTGGACGCGGCGACGAACTGCATGGCACGGGTGATCTGGCGGATGTTCTTCACCGCGCCGATGCGACGACGGATCTCGCGCTGGCTTGCCATCAGGCGAGGAAGCCCTTCCTGAAGGCGTCGACGGCGTCGTCGAGTCCCTTCGCGGCGTTGTCGGTCAGCGCCTGCTCCTTGGCGAGTTCGGCGAGCACCTGTGGGCGCTCTCGGTCGAGGAACGTGTAGAAGCCGCTCTCGAATTCGCTCACGCGCGGCGTTGGGATGTCATCCAGCTTCCCCTTCGAGGCAACGTAGAGGATGGCGACCTGCTTCTCCACGGCGACCGGCGCGTACTGCGGCTGTCGCGTGATTGCAGAGAGCTTCTCGCCACGCGTCAGCTGATCGCGCGTCGACTTGTCCAGGTCACCCGAGAACTGTGCAAACGCCGCAAGTTCGCGGTACTGCGCAAGGTCGAGCTTCAAGGGCCCTGCAACCTTCTTCATCGCCTTCGTCTGCGCGGCGGAACCGACGCGCGACACGGAAATACCAACGTTCACCGCTGGTCGCTGACCTGCGTTGAAGAGATCGGTCTCAAGGAAGATCTGCCCGTCCGTGATGGAGATGACGTTCGTCGGGATGTACGCCGACACGTCTCCCGCCTGGGTCTCGATGATCGGCAGCGCAGTGATCGAACCGCCGCCGAGGTCGTCCGAGAGTCGCGCGGCGCGCTCAAGGAGTCGGCTGTGCAGGTAGAAGACGTCGCCAGGGTACGCCTCGCGTCCCGGCGGTCGGCGCAAGAGGAGCGCCATCTCGCGATACGCCACCGCGTGCTTGGAGAGATCGTCGTAGACGCAGAGTGCGTCGCGCACCTCCTTGCCGTCGACGGTGATCCCCGACTCCATGATCTCTTCCGCGATCGCGCAGCCGGCGAACGGTGCAAGGTACTGCAGCGGAGCCGGATCTTCGGCGCCCGCGACCACGACGACGGTGTGCCCCATGGCGCCCTGCTTCTCCAGCATCGCGACAACGGTTCGCACGGTGGAGAGCTTCTGGCCGATGGCGACGTAGATGCAGATGAGGCCCTTCCCCTTCTGGTTGATGATCGTGTCGATCGCA
>CAINCM010000113.1 GCA_903847005.1 uncultured Chloroflexota bacterium
GTCGTACGCGCGCGGCATACGCTGGCCTTGTCGCCACCGTCCTGCTCGCGGTCGCACTCCTGGTGCTCGGTGCGCCAAGTGGTCTCGGCCCGCGCCTGCTCATCGCACTCCCGCTCACTGGCGCAGCGATCGGCTGGATCCAGGCGCGTCGTCGCTTCTGCATGGCGTATGGCCTCGCCGGCACGTTCAATCTTGGAAAGATCGGCGAGATGAGTCGCGTGACGGATCAGCGTGCGCTCGCCGCCGACCGACGCACCGCGCTCATCATCGCGGGGCAGGGACTCCTCGTCGGATTGATCGGCGCACTCATCTTCGCGCTCCTCCCGCTCAACTAGTCGCGCCCGCGCGATGTCCGCCCCACAAGCCATCCCGCTGAACGAGCGGGTGCTGGCGAACGGCCTGCGCCTGATCACCGTGGTCGACCGCACCACGCCCACGGCGACCGTCAACATCTGGTACCACGTCGGCTCCAAGGATGAACGTGCGGGACGCACCGGTTTTGCGCATCTCTTCGAGCATCTGATGTTCCAGGGGTCGGCGAACGTCTCCAAGGCAGAGCACCTTTCGCTGATCGAATCGGTTGGCGGCAGCGCAAATGCCACCACCTGGCTCGATCGCACCAACTACTTCGCCACGGTTCCTGCGGAGTGGGTCGAACTCGTCCTCTGGATGGAGGCGGACAGACTCGGCACGCTGCTCGACGCGCTCGATCAGGCGAATCTGGACAACCAGCGCGACGTGGTCAAGAACGAGAAGCGCTCGAGCTACGACAACCAGCCGTACGGCACCGCCTATCTCGAGCTGCTTGCGCTCGCATATCCGAAAGGACACCCATACCATCATCCGACGATCGGCTCGATGGAAGATCTGGACGCGGCCAGCCTGCAGGATGTGCGCGACTTCTTCGCCACATGGTACGCGCCGAACAACGCCGTGCTCACGGTGGTCGGCGATATCGACGAAGTGCAGATCGTGGCGGCTGTCGAGCGACACTTCGGCGGCATTCCCGCACACCCTGATCTCCCTGCACACCCAGACCTCACGATCGCAACGCCACTCGGTGGAGAGATTCGCAAGACGGTGAAAGACAAGGTTCCGGACCCGCGCATCCACCTCGCGTTTCGGGCCCCCGTCCTTGCCAGCCCCGACCTTCCCGCGCTTGAGATCGCCTGTCAGATCCTCGCGGGGGGTCGGGGGAGTCGACTCGCGCGTCGCCTCGTGCGGCAGGAGCAGGTGGCGCAAGATGCCAGCCTCTCCGTCTTGCCGTTCGTTGGCGGTGCGTCGCTGGTGGTTGGCTCTGCGACGCTACGACCTGGCGCCGATGCGGCGAAGCTGGAGGCGATCTACCTCGAGGAGGTGCGCGGGCTCGGGGAGCAGGGCCCGACAGCAACAGAGATGGAGCGCGCACGCGCACTGATCGAGTCAGAGGAGATGGCGCTTCGCTCAGACCCTGAGACGATCGCCGATCAGATCGGGATGTACGCCACGCTGCTCAACGATCCGCAGCGCATCAATCGCGACCTTGCCATCTACCAGGCGGTCGACGCTGCCAACGTTCAGCGGGTGTCGCGCCAGTATCTCGGCAACGAGCGGATCGTGCTCTGGTACGAACCCGCGGAGGCGTAATGAGCGCAACGCGTCCTGGATCAGGTGCGAGCCGGCCGTACCGCTTCCCGCGCGCGATCGAAGGTGAGACCGCGAACGGGTTGCGGATCATCGTGCTGCCCATGCCAGCACGGCCGCTTGCGTCGGCGCAACTGATCCTTCCGA
>CAINCM010000114.1 GCA_903847005.1 uncultured Chloroflexota bacterium
CGACGTTGCGGGGATCATCCTGCAGTCGCCGCTCCCGGACGGAGTGAATCGCACGCGGGTCGTCACTGCGATCTCGCCCGAGAAAGACATCGATGGGATCACCGAATCGAACGCCGCCCGCCTGAGCGCGGGAGATCTCGACGGAACACTCCTCCCTGCGACGGCGGCGGCGGTCATGGAGCTGCTGCGCGCCCACCAGATCGAGCCCCGCGGACAACGTGCGGTGGTGGTGGGGCGGAGTGCGGTGGTGGGTCGCCCGGTGGCGCAACTCCTCGCGCTCGCAGGAGCAGCGGTCGAGGTGGTCCACTCGAAGACGCCGGACATGGGTGCGATCACGCGCACCGCACAGATCCTCGTCGTGGCCGCGGGGGTGCGCGGGCTCGTTCGCGGAGAACACGTGGCGCAAGGCTGCGTGGTGGTGGACGTGGGCATCCATGCCGACGGCGACCAGATCGTGGGCGACGTGGACGCCGCGAGCGTGAGCGCCGCGATCGGTGAGAGCGGGGCGCTCAGCCCTGTGCCGGGCGGCGTGGGTCCGATGACGAATGCGATCCTCGTGCTGCAGGCGGCGCGGGCGGCTCTTCGCGCTGCAGAGGCGTAGACTTCCGACCATGGCCTTCCCAACTGACCTGGAGATCGCGCGCAGCGTCACGCCGAAGCCGATCGAGGCTGTTGCAGCCGAGCTCGGTTTCACGCCGGACGAAGTGGAGCCATACGGTCGCAGCAAGGCGAAGATCTCGATCGAAGCGATCGAACGGATGGAGAAGCGCGGCGCGCGCGGCAAGTACGTGGTGGTGACGGCGATCACTCCAACCCCGCTCGGGGAGGGGAAGACGACCACGACGATCGGCCTTGCGCAGGGGCTCAACGCGATCGGGAAGAGGGCGACGGTGGCGATTCGTCAGCCGAGCCTCGGCCCCGTCTTCGGGATCAAGGGCGGCGCCGCCGGCGGTGGCTACAGCCAGGTGATCCCCATGGAGGAGTTCAACCTGCACCTCACCGGCGACGTCCATGCGATCGGCGCGGCGCACAATCTTGCTGCGGCGTTCCTCGACAACCATCTCCATCATGGCAACGCCCTCGACATCGATCTTCGTGCCATCACCTGGCCGCGCGTCGTCGACATCAGCGACCGCGCGATTCGCAAGACGATCATCGGCCTCGGCGGGAAAGAGAACGGTGTGGTGCGCGAATCGGAGACGGTGATCACCGTGGCGAGCGAAGTCATGGCAGTGCTCGCACTCGCGTCAGACCTTGCAGATCTGCGCGCGCGCCTCGGACGCATCGTGGTTGCGGAGACAACAGACGGAAGGCCGGTGACAACGGAAGACCTGAAGGTTGCCGGCGCAATGGCGGCGCTGCTACGCGACGCGCTCAAGCCGAACCTACTGCAGACGCTCGAGGGCGGTCCCGCGTTCGTCCACGCCGGACCGTTCGCCAACATCGCGCACGGCAACAACTCCATCATCGCCGACCGTGCTGCACTGGCGACCAGCGAGATCGTGGTCACCGAAGCCGGATTCGGCGCAGACATGGGCGCCGAAAAGTTCTTCGACATCAAGTGCCGCGCCTCTGGCATCGCGCCGGACGCCGCGGTGATCGTGGCAACGGTACGCGCACTGAAGATGCACGGCGGCGTCGGGAAGATCGTTGCCGGGAAACCGCTCGACCCGGCACTCAACCAGGAGAACGTTGCCGCGGTGGAGGCCGGCGCGCAGAATCTCGCGAAGCAGATCGAGAACGTCCTCGCCTTCGGCATCCCCGCCGTGGTGGCAATCAACCGGTTCCCAACCGACACACCGGCGGAGCACGAGGCGATCACGCGAGTCGCGCTCGCCGCAGGCGCCCGCGCCGCGGTGATCTCGTCGCACTTCACCGATGGCGGCAAGGGTGCGGCGGAACTCGCGGAGGCGGTCTGGGCGGCGGTCGCCTCCGGCGAGGCGAAGTACGCGCCGATCTACGCAGACGATGCGCCGCTCGCGAAGAAGATCGAGACGATCGCGATGCGCATCTACGGGGCGGACGGGGTCGACATCTCGCCGAAC
>CAINCM010000115.1 GCA_903847005.1 uncultured Chloroflexota bacterium
CGCTCGGGAACCCGCCGCAGATGTACTTGGTGCTCCCCGTCTCACGATCGTGAACGCTGATCAACATGAACTGCTCCGCGAGGAATCGACCGCTCTTCCACCCGTCGTACGAACCCTGGCGCAGCCCGTGGGCGATCTTCGCGAGGAGGGCATTGCCACCGTACGAAGAGCCGAAGTGGAGGATGAGTCGTTGGTCCGCGACCGTCACAAAGTGCCGCGCATCGTCGGCCGTCCCCTGCTTCAAGTCGTCGAGCGGCCCCGTGATGTGAACTCCGCGCACGAAGTGTGACTGGTCCTGCAGGCTGTTGAGGTGGTGAACTCCGACGCGCGTCATCCGAATCATGTGCAGCGCAACCACCCGACTGTCGGTGAGCTCGAGGCCGACCGCCCATGGTGTGAGGGGGGAGCCTTCCGGGGCCATCACGTACGGGATCGCGTAGAGCGTTTTTCCCTTGGCGGCGTCGCGCATCAGCTCGCGCACACGAGGCACAATCTCGCCGCTCGGTTGCCAGTTGTTGTAGACCCCACGATCGCGAGGCTCGGCGGTGGCAACTAAGGTTCGCTCTTCGGTGCGCGCCGTGTCCTTCGGATGTGAGCGCGCATAGATTCGCTCACCGCTCACTGGCAGCACTTCGCCGGCATCTAAGGCTTCGCGCGTCAGGCGAGCATCGTCTGCCGCATCGATCACCTGAACCTGCGCTACGCCCACATGCTGTGCCCATTCCGTGATGAATCGCAGAGCGGGTTCGCTCGTCAAACCGGCGTGGCGCAGCTCGATCGTTGGCTCGGTCATCTACCCTCCCTGCTGACCTGACCCAGAGACTCTGGCGGGGACCGCAAGTGGCGTCAACCTGAGCGTGCCCCACGATCAATCGCGGACGCCGTTATGTTGTTGCCGGATCCGCCATCCCGAACTGCGCCGCCGCAAGCTCCGCATACAGCCCGCCCGCGCGGCGAAGCACGTCGTGCCGACCGCGCTCCACAATGCGTCCGCGATCCAAGACGATGATCTGGTCTGCGGATGCAACGGTGCTGAGTCGGTGGGCGACGGCGATCGTGGTGCGCCCGCGCATCGCGCGCTCGAGCGCCTCTTGCACATGGCGCTCGGATACAGAGTCGAGCGCCGACGTCGCCTCGTCTAGCAGCAAGATCGGCGGATCCTTCAACAGCACCCGTGCGATTGCCAGCCGCTGACGCTCACCGCCGGAGAGCTTGTAACCACGTTCGCCGACCACGGTCTCCAGCCCGAGCGGCAGCTCGCGCACACGCGCCCCGAGCGATGCTCCTTCGATCGCCGCCCAGAGCTCGTCGTCGCTGGCGTTCGACTTTGCATAGGTCAGGTTTTCGCGAATGGTTGCATGAAGCAGGTGCGTCTCCTGCGTGACGACGCCGATGACGTCACCGAGAGACTGGAGCCTGATCTTCCGTACATCGTGCCCGTCGATCTGGACTGCGCCTTGCGTCACGTCCCAGAATCGCGGAATGAGATTCAAGATCGTGCTCTTCCCCGAACCTGAGGGGCCGACGAGCGCCGTGAGGCTCCCTGGGTTCGCGCGCAAGGAAATGTCGTGCAGCGCGAACTGATCGCGTTGGGCCGCCGCCATGCCGTCGGGCGGGCGCGGATAGTTGAAGGCCACGCTGCGCAGTTCGATCTCCCCGCGCACGTCGGGACTGCGCAACGTGGCAGCGTCGGGTGCATCCTTGATCTCCGGCGTGAGATCGAGGTAGGCGAAGATGCGCTCGAAGAGGGCGAGGCTCCCGCCGATCTCGACCTGGAG
>CAINCM010000116.1 GCA_903847005.1 uncultured Chloroflexota bacterium
CGTGACGGTATCGGTTGCATCGTCTTGGATGTGGTGGATGCCAGCGCCTTCGCTGTCATCCCATGCGTTGAGGATCGTCATATTGCGAATGGTGAGATGCGTGTCGGTGAAGTCGAACGGCGAGTAGCCCCCTTCGTCTTCTCCATCGTTGTCGTCGGCATCAATGATGATGCTGTCGGCATCTTCCGCATTACCGCGGATCGTGAGGTTGATCGCGGCCGCGGCATCGACCGCATCGTAGGTTGCCGCATCGGGCGTCCCGGCATCGTCGTCGTCGTCGATGCCTACGTCGTCATGCATCAGATAGTCGGCATCGCCCGCGTCTGCGTCGATATCGCACAGGATGATGGTGTCGCCGTCATCTCCGTAATCGTCGTCTTCGTAGATTGCGGCGAGGGCGTCTTCCAGCCCGTCGACCTCCACGTATTGCACGTCAGGAAGGGCGCATCCGGTCCCGACGCCGACCGATGCGGCCGGTTCGTTGTCGGAGATATAGAAGTCCTCCCCTGCAACGGCTCGCACGGGAGCTGGGGCGATCGCGATCGCGCCGATGAGGGCTGCGGAAAGGGCAAAGGTGATCCACTCGTTACGACGCATCGTTCTCCTCCTCATGCTTCACGCATTCAACTTGTTCTCACGCCATCAACCGGGCACGTCACACTGCTCCTCGGAATTTACAAGGTTGGCCGTCTGCCTGTTTCCTCCGCGGTTCAAGCTGAAGCGATTCAGGCGTGTCAGGCGCCCGGCTTGGGCCGCGGAGAAGCCTCCGCCCTCCTCAACACAGCCGAGGAGGGCAAGCCCGCCACCTTGGGACGCCGTATTGCGAGTGAACGTATTGCGCTGCACGCCCGACAGAACCAGCACGCGGCCTTCACCCCAAATCACGGTCCCGCCGCCGCGAAGCTCGGCGTGATTTCCTGAGAAGCGGTTCGCTCGGATGCGTGGTGCCCCCGAAGACTCAAAGAAAAGGTAGAGCGCCCCACCATGACAGCAGGCATCTCCAAGCGTGTTTCCCGTGAAGTCATTCCGCTCAATGCGCACCTCTGCATCTGATTCGATCTCTGGCACTGCGATCGCACCCCCCGCACACACCGTTGCATAATTGCGGGCGAACTTGCTATCGCTGATGTCAACCGATCGCGCCTCAATGGCTCCACCCGCACACTCAGCCTGGTTTCCCACGAACGTGCTTCGTCTGACCTCCAGAGTGGAGTACTCGTCGCCAGAACAGAACGCGTGCGCCTCAACCGCGCCTCCTGTATAGGCGCTGTTCTCCATGAAGTCGCTATCTGTGATCGTGGCGCCGGCACTATTTGCGAGTGCGATCGCTCCGCCACAACGATCAACATCAGGGTTCGTAAAATTTGACGTGAAGGTCGAGTCGTTGACTTCGAGTCGGACTGCGTCCCCAATCCACACGGCACCGCCGTCTTCATCTGATCGGTTGCCCACGAAGGTAGAGCCCTGGACGCTCACGAGCGCTGGGATATCCGATGTCGCCCAGATTGCTCCGCCATCGCTAGTAGCGTAGTTGAACCATTCATGTGGAAGCGTGTTGGGGTCGTTGGCCACAGCGCCAAACACGCTGTCAACCACGGTCACGTTCATCCGCGCTGCACTGATGGCGCCGCCCCAGTTCGCCTGATTGCCATAAAAGGAGGCTTCCTCAACGAGTAGCTCGTGCCCAACACCCTCAGCCAAGATCGCCGGAGCGAGGGATTGAAATACGATCCCGACCACTTCGATATCGGTGTTGATGAAGTGCAGCCCAACATGCCCGACGAATGCGCCGTCCAGAATCACGCCTCCGGACATCTCCGCGTGGATGGTGATGCTGTCGTATCTGCCCTCGTCGGCATCGTGCACGAGTGTTGAATCGTTGTATTCGTAAAGTCCGTTGCAGACAATGATGACGTCTCCGTCGTCGTCAACAGCCGCCAGCGCCGCGTCGAGTGCAAGGTTGATGTGCCCTTCGTCATCTCCGTTCGTGCTGAAATCAGGATCGTCGCACGAACTTGCCCCAGTTGAGTCGTCGTTCGATCCAACGTAGATATCATTCGCGCCGATCGCACGGGCTGGCGTGGCAAGCAGCGGCGAGAAGGTGAGAGCTACGCCCAGGAGGAGCGCGGCGAGACGGATCACCGGATTCGAGAAAGAGGCGCCGGAATGACGAACGGGTGTGCGTAATGATCCGTGGTCAGCATCACTCGTCGAAGTGGACGCCTATGTTCGCGTAGCGGCGACTCACGGTTGCGATATTCCCGCGGAAGCGATTCTCTGCAAGTGCGCGCGCGAAGCGTCGCTGGATGGTGCGCTCGCCGCCTGCATCCGACTCCACGACCACCGCGCCGCCTACTGGGGCGGTATTGGCGGCGAAGGTATTGCGACGTACACCTCTGGGCGAGACTGGGCCGGAGTTGTCGAGCGCCATGTGCAGGGCGCCGCCGCTGTCTGTGGCGCGATTCCGCGAGAAGAAATTGCCCCCAACCACCCATCGATATGAGAGCGGGTCAACAACCTCTCCAGCTCCGTCATTCATTGAGATTGCGCCGCCTTGATCGGCTTCGTTTGAGGTGAAGGTGTTCTCTCGAATTGAAGTTTCCCCGGTTGCAATCCAGAGTCGAACCGCGCCACCCTGTCCACGGTCAAGGTCATCGCCCGTGTGGTCGTCACCAGCACGATTATCGCGGAACACACTGTTGAGAATCTCGGCGCTGGATCCGGCCGTTGTGTCACTGAAGATCGCCCCGCCATCTGAATCCGCAACATTTTGAACGAACGTGCTCCCGTTCACTGAAAGGGGTAGACGTTGCGATATTGACACTGCGAGTAAATGGATGGCGCCTCCATCGCCCAATCCGTCTCCTGGGTCGTAATCAAAGGCACAATTGAAATAGAACTGGCTAGACCGCACAGAGAGTGCAGCGTCGAAATCATCAGCCGACAGCACGGCGATCGCACCACCAGTCACAGCCGTATTTCCTCGCTCTACGCCATCAGAGCAGTTCCCACTCTCATCCGCAGCACCAAACCGTGAGTTGCTGACGCTGAAATCGAGATTTCGAGCGAACACTGCTCCACCTTCCAGGGCGGTATTGTCCTCAAAGACATTCCCGCTCCCGAGGCGTACTTGGGACTGCTCGCCACTGTACGTTGACTCTACGTAGATCGCGCCGCCGCGGTAGTCACCGAAGTTTTCCTCGAACAGCGAGCCTTCAACACTGACATCGCCGGCAAACCCGCCGAGTGCCCCACCTTTGAAGGACTCGGCAGAGCCCGTTGCGTTGCTCGTGAAGGTTGAGTTAGTCACCGTGACCTGGTCATAGCCGTAAAACCCAACGGCACCCATGTCGCCGCCGGCCTCGTTGTCTAGGAACGTTGCATCTTCGATGCTGAGCGTCCCTGCCTCAACCGCATCTTGATACGCCCAGACGGCACCGGCGGCGTCGCCGGCGCTGTTGTCTTCGAACACGCTGCCGTTGAGGATCTCCACGTCGCCGTTGACCACCGCAACCGCTCCACCGTGTGCTTCGGCATGGTTTTCGTAGAAGCCGCAATCGTTCAGGTAGACGTCACCTGTGGAGTAGATCGCGCCGCCCCTGCCATCGGCGGCTTCCACCGGGTCCGTCTCGTTGTTCTCAAAATCAACGCGCTCGCAGCGCACGCCAGCTGCCGCCACCGCTCCGCCGTGCCAATTGATGTACCCGCCTCTGAGCGTCATGTCGGAGAAGGAGAGTGGTTCCCAGTCCATACCTCCGTCATTCGCGCTGCTGATGATGCGATAGAAGTCATCATCGTCAAACGGATCCGCATCGAGGATCGTGATGTCACGACCCTCCCCTTCGAAGTTCAAGCTCTTTGAGTTCGTGTTGAGGAGGTCGGCGGTTTGACCGCGTGCATCACGATCGTCGGGATCTTCTACCAACGTCCAAGTTCCCGCGCAGATGTGCACGGTGTCACCCTCGGCCGAGGCTTCGATGGCTTCCTGAATGGTGTCGTCGTGATCGCCACCGAAATCCAGTGTGCTGAAATCAGGATTATCACAACCCGTTTCCTCAGGGTCGGCGACCACGCCGATCGCCACGTAGCGAGTGGTCCCTTCGAAGATCCAATCGACTGCTCGGGTGTTCGCCACGGGAGCCAGCGTCGCAACGAGCAGCGCGACGAGAGCCAGTCGATTGATGCGAATCATGTTCACACTACCCCTCACTCCCAGAAGCTAGTCGCGGAGAGTCCACGACGCTCTCGCGGCAGTATGCATCAATTACTCGGGATGCGACAGGAGACGACGCTACTGCGTCCTTCGACTCCCGCGTTGGCGCACTCGTACCGTCTCCTTCGGCACTGAACGCCGTTCGACCTCCACCCTCACGCCGATCTTTGCAGCCGCCTTGGCGATCCCTTGGACCGCCTCCTGCATGCCGTCCGTTCTCCCTTTGGCGTAAGCGGCCTCGAGCAGCTTGGCGATGCCGGGGCCCGCGTGCGGGCAGATCGGTGGCTTGCAGGCGCAGCTCAACTCCAACTTGAAGTTGAGGCGTGCCGTCTTGGTCGGCTTGGCCGGCGGCTTCGGGCTCGCCACTAGTACTGCTCCAGGTAGCGCTCCAGCTCCCAGGCGGAGACGTGGGTGCGGTAGGCGTCCCACTCCGCCTGCTTGGCATCCAGGAAGTGGGTGAGGACGTGGTCGCCCAGGGCGCCCGTCACCACGGAGTCGGCCTTCATCTCGGTGATCGCCTCCTCCAGGCTCCCCGGGAGTTCGCGGATGCCGTGCTGGGCCACGCGCACCGCATCCATCTCGTAGAGCGACTCTTCCACCGGGTCCGGCAGGACCAGCTTCTTCTCGATGCCGTCGAGACCGGCGGCGATCATCACCGCAAAGGCCAGATACGGGTTCGCCGAGGGATCCGGGCAGCGCAGCTCCATGCGCGTCCCCTCCACCGATCGCCCTGAGGAGATCATCGGCACGCGGATCAGCGCCGAGCGGTTGCGTCGACCCCAGACCAGGTATGTCGGCGCTTCATAGCCGGGGACGAGTCGCTTGTATGAGTTCACCGTTGGCGCCAGCACCGCAATCATGGAACGCGCGTGCTTCAACACGCCGGCCATGTACTGCTTGCCGATCTCGCTGAGGCCGTACTTGTCCTTGGCATCGTAGAAGACGTTCTTGCCGCTCTTCAGTGATGCAAGGCTCTGGTGCACGTGCATGCCCGACCCGTTGATGCCGTAGATCGGCTTCGGCATGAAGCTTGCATATAGTCCGTGCTGCTTTGCGATCTCCTTGAGCGCATACTTGAAGGTGGTGGCGTTGTCTGCGGTGCTCAGCGCATCTGAGTACTCAAAGTCGATCTCGTGTTGGCCCGGCGCAACTTCGTGGTGCGCCGTCTCGATCTTGATGCCGAGCAACTCCAGTGCGTCCACCATGTCCTGACGGATCTCGATCCCCTGATCGCCGCTGAAGTCGAAGTAGCTCGCACTGTCGTGCGGCGTGTTGGTGGGCTTCCCCTTCTCGTTCACTTCGAAGAGGAAGAACTCCAACTCCGGGCCCATGTTGACCTTGTAGCCGAGCTTCGCGGCGCGCTCCACCTGGCGGCGCAGCACGCCGCGCGGATCGCCGGCGAACGGTTCGCCAGACGGCAACACCACGTCGCAGATGACGCGCGCCGTTCCGGCACCGCTCTCCGCCGGTGCCCACGGCAACACGCGCCAGGTGCTCATGTCCGCGCGCAGCAGCTGATCGGATTCGGCGATGCGCGTGAACCCTTCCACGGACGAGCCGTCGAACCAGGAGCCGTGCTTGATGGAGGCGGGCATCTGGTGGATGGGGATCTGCACGCTCTTGACGGTGCCGTGGATGTCCACGAACTGCAGCTGCACCGTCTTGATGCCCGCCTTCTCCGCCTTCGCGACCAGGCTCAGCGCGTCGCGCACCTCCGCGTCACTTCGCCCCGTGGTGGACTTGCCGCTCCCCGCCGCCATGATCTCCTCCGCTCCTGGCTTGTTCCGGGCTCAAGGCGCCCGAAAATTGTGCCTGCGGCACAGGTTCCGAGGCGCTTCGGGCCAGGGGGTGCCGTTGGTGGAGAGTCTAACCGCTTGGAGCGGCGTTTCTAGGGGCCGTGGCGGGCTACAACCTTGTGACCTTGCACAAGTTTGGGCCGAATTCTGCCTCTCTCTCCTAGCGGAGCACCCAGCCGGCCACCACGCCGCTGCGGGTGAGGCTGCTGCTCAGGCTGAAGCGCCCGTCGGCTCCCCGGGCCAGGAGCTGCAGCGTGACGCTGCTGGCGCCAGGCGCAGCGGCAAACGAGAGCTCGTCGATCCCATCGCCGTTCCAGTCGCGCACGTAGAGCTCTGGCGTGGCGGTGCTGCTGCTGGATGAGCGCCACGCTTCGAACGGCGAGTTCCAGCGCATGGTGAGCGTGCTGACGATGTCCGGTGTGGCGGGAAGGCTGCGCGCGAGCGGCGCCCACGGCGCGCGGATGCTCACCTTGCTGCCAACCTGCTCCGCTGTTGCGGCGCTGGAAATTGTCACCGTTGGATTCAGCGCGGCGAGTGCCTCCGCCGTCGTGGTGATGCCGATTGTTGCCGCACGTGTCGCCACCGTTGCCCAGGTATCACCTGCGCGCAGCCAGTCGAACTCGCCGTTCAAGATGCGCACCGGCGCGTTGCGGAACATCACGCTCTCCTTTGTGTAGACGCAGAGATCTCGCGGGATGATCAGCGACTTGTTGCGCACCAGGATCTTGTTGCCGTTCATGGACCGTAGGCAGGCTTCGCTCTTCTTGGTGCGCTTGGCAATCTTCGTATACGTGTCGTTCGGTTGAATCGTGATCGTATAGGTTGGACCAGAGTTCAGCGCAAGGAGGGCGCTCTGCTTCACGCCCAATCGCTGGGCGACCAGCTTGAGTGTGCGCTCGCCGGGACGCACGGTAGTGCTGCGCGCAGGCTCAGTCTCTGGGACATAGACCTTGTCTGGATTCGGCAGTTCATGCGCGCCGTCCAGATTGAATGACTGGAGTCGAATCACGCCAGCGGGATCACGATAGCGAACGTACAGCTCCGCCACGCCATCGCCCGTCACATCGCCCACGACCGCGCTCCACGCGGTGCTGATAGGCCAGAGCAGCGCACCTGGCGTGCTGAATTCGCCCAAGCTCCACTCGCTCACCGGCGGCGTCCCCGCGCCCTGCGCGAGCGAGGCGGCAAGCGAGCCGTCTGCGGCGCGCCAGAGGGCGAGTGCGTCAACCGTGCCGTCACCGGTGAAGTCGTCGAGGAACATGCGGGCGTCGGCCGCTGCCTCGATCTCGCCGAGGAGGGTTGGACTGCCGCTCAGCGGCGCCAGATAGAGCCGCAGGAGCGGGGCGCCCCCTTCGGCCGCGGGCACGAGTTCGGTGATGAAGACCTCTTCGATCCCGTCGTTTGCCGTGTCGGTGGCGCGAAGTCCGAACATGGCCCCGGCGTCGAAGCCTGCGTAACTCTCGAAGCGCGCCGTGGGATCTTTGAGCACGCCGCCAACGTACGGCGTCTCCACCAGCGTGACGCTGCCGTCGCTCTCCTCGCGCAGGTCCATCATCGCCGCCTGGCCCTCCGCAGTGGCGCGCGCCACGATGCGGCTCAGGAGCGTCTGCGAC
>CAINCM010000117.1 GCA_903847005.1 uncultured Chloroflexota bacterium
GCACAAAGCCTGCGAGGGGGGAGTCTCGGCTGGGCGCTGGTCGCCCTCGCCGGGCCGCTGAGCAATCTCGCACTCGCGGTTGTGGCGGCCGCTCTCTACCGCGTGCTCGGGGAACTCCCGTTCACGGATCTCTCTGGAGCACTGATCGTTTACTTCACGTATTTCAACGTTGGGCTCTTCTTTCTGAACCTGCTCCCGATTCCACCATTCGACGGCCGGGCGCTCCTCACTGGCGCTCTCGCCCTCGTCTCACCGCGCCTCGCCGACCTCGTCGAAGGGCTGACCTCGTCTCGGTTCGCCTTCCCGGTCGTGATCGTGCTGCTCTTTTTCTCCCCGCTGGGATCGATCCTTGGCGACGTGAGCCTTGAGCTGACCCAGCAGCTCCTTGGCCCGGGATGAGCAGAGAGGCCGGCCTCCCCGCGAGTGGCGCGAGGCGCGTATCCTTCCGCATGAGACGGGAGGGGGCGTAGATGAGTCGGTCAGTCTTGGCGGAGGGGTTTGAACTTCCAGATCCCGCCGCCGCCGATATCGAAGGGGTCGTCTTTCGGCGCGAGCAGGGAGGGCTCTTCGGCCGTTCCCGCTCCTACGTGGCGCTTGGAGACTTCAGCGGTCCATATGGGCTCCTACTCGCGCTCATCGAGCGCGACGAACTTGATGTCTGTCGCGTTCCACTCGCGCCGTTTGCCGACGAGTTTCTGCGCTTCTTCGCAGAGATCCCTGACGACCGGCTCGAAACCCTCTCCGCCTTTGTTTCCGTCGCCGCGCAGCTGATCGTCCTCAAGAGTCGCGCGCTCCTCCCGCGACCAATCGTCAAGGAGGGGCTCGAAGCGACTGATCTCGATGATGTCGACGAGGCGGTGGACCTGCGCGCACGACTGATTCGCTACCGGGTCTTCCGCGATGCAGCTCGGTTGCTGGGGGAGCGCATGCCGTCGCCGCTCTGGCAGCGTGAGCAGCCAACACGCCTACTCCCGCAGCCGAAGCCCGTCTTCTCGGAGCCCTTGACCCCAGTCATCTCTGACCCGAGACGGCTGGTGCGTGCCGCGGGTCGCATCGCCCTGCGACGCCGGCCGCTTGCAGATCTCGCGCTGGCGCCGGTGGGGTTGAAAGTGTCCATCGGCGATCGTCTCTCGGCGATACGAGAGGCGGTTCGAAAGAGTGGACTGACCGGCGTGGACCTTGAGTCCCTTCTCGGAGACCGAAAGGATCGTTCGTTCATCGCGGTGACCTTCCTCGCACTCCTCGAGTTGGCCAAGCGGCGAGAAGTCGAGGTTGCGCAAGAGTCGCTCTGGGGCCCGATTATCATCACGGAGAGCGCGCCTGAAGGCGCTCACGCGTAAGGGGGGAACATGAGCACAGAGAAGAGGGCGGGACTGGCGCTGCCTGAACGGACGCATCCTGCAACCTCTGCCGACCTCGAGGCACTCCTCTTCGTGGTCGATCGGCCATTGACGAGGAGAGAGGCGGCAAAGCTGCTAGAGGTCGACCGTGCGACGTTCGATCGGTTGGTCGCAGAACTTCAGGCTGCGCTGGCTGGTCGCGGCATCACGCTGCTCATCCATGGCGATGAACTTCAACTCACGAGTGGTCCAAAACAGGCGCGCGCCGTGCTGGCATGGATCGGAACCGGTGGCTCGGACATGACCGCTGCGCCGCTCGAGACGCTGACGGTGATCGCATACCGTCAACCGGTGACCAAGGCCGGCATCGAGGAGATTCGCGGCGTCGATGCCGACTACGCCCTCCGTGTGCTCCTCGAGCGCGGCCTCGTCGAAGAGGTCGATCGTCTGGAGACCGCCGGCCGCCCGCATCGCTACGCAACCACGATGGAGTTCCTGCGCAAGTTTGGACTCTCCTCCCTCAGCGACCTTCCGCCGCTCGAAGGAGATGCGGCATCCATCCTGAGCATTCAGCTTTCGAGTGATGGGCGTTCGCCTGCTGAAAGCTCGGAGGAAGGCCCGACCACGCCAGCTGGCGAAGGAGCCCTCGCTGACTGAGCTGATCCGCGTCAATGTGCTCGTGGCTGAGCGCTCGGGCCTCTCTCGTCGCGGCGCAGATGCAGCGATTGCGGCGGCGCGGGTGACGAGCGCCGGTCGGACGGTGCTGCTCGGTGAACGCCTCGAGCAGGGCTCGCTCCTTGAACTCGACGGGAAGACGCTCGCGGCGCGTCGCGAGGCCCCTGCGGACCTCGCCGATCCGCTCGCTGGCGCAGAGATGCTCGCGTGGCACAAGCCGTGGGGGGTGACGACGACTCACGCGGATCCGCATGCCGAGATCACGTTGCCGCAGGCACTCACACCGCTGCTTGGCGAGGTGCGTGCCGCGAGGATGCTCTCGATCGGGAGACTCGACCGCGAGAGCGAGGGACTGCTGCTCCTGACGCCTGAGCGTCGGCTCGTCTCGCCGATCGCACACCCACGGGCGGGACTCCAGCGCGGATATGCGGTGATGAGCGACGTGCCGCTCGGGGACGCCGAACACCGGCGGTTGCGCGCCGGCATTCGCCTCACGGACGGGTGGGCCCGCGCGCTCGATGCGCGCGAGATCCGCCCCGAAGATCGACTTCCAGACGACGTCCTCGACGATGGATCGGATCCTGCACAGTGGAGCTACATCGCACTCGGAGAGGGGCGACACCACGAGGTGCGAAGGCTCTACGGCGCAATCTCGCGACCCGTGCGTCGCCTGATTCGGATCTCGTTCGGGCCGGTGCACCTTGCGAACATCCGAGTCGGCGAAGCGCGTCCACTGGAGGTTGCAGAGCGCGCAGAACTCGGAAACATCCTGCTCGCGTCCGCGAAGCCTGCAGGGCGAACATGACGCAAGTTGCGATCGACGGACCCGCGTCGAGTGGCAAGAGCAGCGTCGGAATCCGAGTGGCGGCAGTGTTCGGGTACGGCTTCTTGGATACGGGTCTGCTGTATCGAGCGGTGACCCGTGCGGCACTCGATGCAGGACTCCTTTCCTCGCTGTCCAGTCAAGTTGCAGCGACGGGCGTACCCGAGTCAGACACGCTGGTTCAGCTGGCGCACCTTACCGATGTTGATCTCGAGAGCGGGAGCGCGACGATCGCAGTCGATGGAAGGCACTTCGAGACGCACGAGCTCGAGGGCGGTGACGTGGAGCGGGCCGTTGCATCGATCGCTGCGATGCCCCAGGTTCGCGCAGCGCTGCGCACCGTTCAACGTGAGGTAGCCATGCGCGGAGGCGTGGTGCTGGCTGGGCGAGACATCGGGACGGTCGTATATCCCGAAGCGCTGCACAAGTTCTACCTTGATGCGTCTGCGGAGACTCGAGCCTTGCGCCGAGCGATCCAGCGTGGATTTCCAGAGGGCTCAGACGAGCATCAAGAGGCGCTGCGCAGCCTCATCGCACGCGATGCAGAGGATCGGAATCGTGCGGTGGCACCGCTGCGCGCGGCCGATGATGCGTTGCTGATCGCTACCGACTCGCTGACGCTCGATCAGGTGGTGGATCAGATCGTCGTGAAGGTACGCGCTTCATCACATGTCGCTTGACCGACCGTCGCTCGGCATGCGCATCTCTGAATCCTTCGGAGCCTGGGCGATCCGTCGCCTGGCGCGAGAGGTTGTGGTCGAGGGATTGGAACGCCTTCCACCCGTGGGACCAGTCATCTTGGTCGGGAACCACATCTCGTGGCTCGATCCGATCCTTCTCGCCTGTTGGCTCACCCCATCGACAGGAAGGGCGATCAATTGGATGGGCAAGGCCGAGGCGATGCGCTGGCCACTGGTCGGTGCCTTTCTGCGAGTGAACGGGGTGTTCGGCGTTCGACGTGGTGCTGCGGACCTGGAAGCGTTTCGCTTGGCCGAGGGGGTGCTCCGGGATGGGAACGTCCTCGGGATCTACCCCGAAGGAACCCGCTCCCGAGACGCAAAGATTGCAACCTTTCGCGACGGGGCCGCGCTCCTTGCGCTTCGGACTGGTGCCGCGGTCGCTCCTGTTGCAGTGAGTGGCACCGAGAGGCTATGGCCTCGAGGCGCGTTGCTCCCGCGACGAGCGAGGTCGATCCGCATGGTGATCGGCGAGCCGCGCCGATACACCTACGCAGAAGGCCAGCGGCCCGCCCTCTCGCTCGTTGCCGAGCAGATGCGCGCCTCCGTCGCCGAACTCCTTCCCCACGAGTACCGTCCCTAGCGCAGCACCGACGTGCGAGGGCCGGCAGCCCCGCGGCAGAGGTTCGCTCGGATGGATCGAGTAGGGGATAATCACTGCCATGGGAAGCGTCGAGAGCATCAGCATCGCCAAGCGCACCGGTGTCTGCTATGGCGTGCGTGAGGCGATTGACAAGGCGAAGCTCGCACGCGCCGAGGGTAAGGCGACCCACACCCTCGGGCATGTGGTGCACAACGAAGGGCTGATCGCCGATCTGCAGGCTCGTGGCATCGAGAGCGTGGAGAGCCTGGACCAGGTCACGGAGGGTGCGGCGATTGTCATACGCGCACATGGCGTCACCCCAGAGGTGCTCGCGCGCGCAAACGATCGAGGCCTCGAGGTGATCGACGGGACATGTACCTGGGTCGTGCAAGAGCATCGA
>CAINCM010000118.1 GCA_903847005.1 uncultured Chloroflexota bacterium
CACATGCGACAGTGCCGGCCAGGCGCCCGACGCCATGCGCGCCAAGATCACGAGCTTCGCCGCGGCGTCTTCGCCTTCCACATCGGAGCGCGGATCCGCCTCGGCGTAGCCGATCTTCTGCGCCTCGCCGAGCGCCTGCTCGTACGACCAGCCCTCGCTCTCCATCTTGGTCAGGATGTAGTTGGTGGTGCCGTTGATGATCCCCTTGATGGCGGTGATCTCGTTCGCCGCCATGTCGCGCGCCAGCACGCCGATCACTGGCACGCCCGCCGCAACGGCCGACTCGAAGCGCAGCGCGGCACCGGAGGCGCGCGCGAGCGATTCCAGCCGCGCACCGAAGTTCGCCAGCAGCAGCTTGTTCGCCGTCACCACCGGTCGACCAGACTTCAGCGCGCTCTCAACAACAGAGAGCGCAGGATCAAGCCCGCCCATCAACTCAACCACAAGATCCACGTCAGACCCAGCGAGGGCCACAGGATCACTGGTCAGCGGCGCAATCTTGCCGAGCCCGGCAGCCTCAGCCTTCGCCACATCACGCACCGCAATGCCGGCGATGTCGATTCCCCACTCCTCATAGCGGGAGACGAGCCCCCGCGCCACGGCGGCACCGACCGTCCCCCCGCCGAGGAGGGCGATGCTGAAGCCAGAACCAGAGGCCGCGCTCATGGAGCGAGCGTAGCGGAGGCGGCGCGGACGCAGCCGGAGAGCCTCAGCAGCCAGCGCGCGAACGGATCAGGAGATCAGCAGATTCCAGCCTGATAGATGCGTGAGGTACGCCGACTGTCTCGTGCCACATTGCCTGAAAGTCGGTTCGCTCCAGCCAACCGCTGCAGCGACGAGCGGTTGAGGCTGCTGCACTGCAAATAGAAGGCGCCGCCGCGGGCATCGGCTTGGTTCCGCAGCATCAGATTCGCTCGAATGACCCCCCAATCGCGTCGCGCGAGCCCGTTGATGGCAACGGCGCCGCCACCTCCCCCGCTCTGGTTCGCGCGGAAGGTATTCCGCTTCAAAGACTCAATGTTGCCAGGAAGCCAGAGCGCACCGCCCGCTTCGCCTGCGGAGTTTCTCTTGAAGCGGTTCCGCTCGATGCGCTGCGAACTGAGCTCTCCACCAGCCCACCCGCCACCGAACACTGCGCCACCATTGCCATCAGCGTGGTTGCTGATAAAGCGGTTCCCAATCATGGACTCCAGCTCTCCTGACAACCAGAGCGCCCCACCATCAACCGTGGCGCTGTTGTCGAGGAAGAGATTCCTCGTGAGTACGATGCTCCCCGGATTTGCACAACCGTCACCGAAAAGCCCGATCGCCCCGCCATATTGTGTAGACACGTTTTCGATATAGCGACTCGCCGAGGACGTGAACGCGCCAATGTCGCAGGCATCAATTGCTCCGCCGTTTCCGTTCTCTCCGATATCACCGCCGCGCGCCTCATTCTCCTCAAACACGGAGTTCCGGACCTCCACTTCGGCCACGTTGTACAGGTTCATCGCGCCACCGAAGGTGTCGGCGTGATTGCCCGTGAATGTCGAACTGACAATTGAAAGCGATGAAAGATTCTGCATCACAAGAGCGCCACCGATCTCGCCCGCATCGTTGTTCAAGAAAGAAGAGTCTTCAATCTGGATCACGCTCCCTGCGCCGGTATTCACGATAGCGCCGCCATACTCGCCGCTCGAGTTCTCCCAGAACTCGGAATCCTCAATACTCATGTCGCCACTCGCAACGATCGCGCCCGCGTATCCAGCGGCCTGGTTTGACTCAAAGTGCGAGCCGATGACCTCTACGGTGGCGGTCGAGTTCCACGCGTAGAGCGCCGCACCATCCTGGGATGAGTTGTTGTTGTAGAACGCAGAGTCCTCGATCCTCACGTCCCCCTCTGCATAGAGCGCACCACCATTGTACGCGCCTTCGCTCCCCGCGATCTGCACGCGAAGAAGGGAGAGGCCATCGGCAATGACCGCGCCACCGTTGTCGAATGCATCGGCGGTGTGCGCGTCAAAGATGGAAAGATCTTTGAGGGTCAAGATCCCACCCTGATCGTTTTCACCGAGACCGTCAGCGCTGACAATCCGCGTCGACTCGTCCCCGTCAATGACTGTGACGTCAATCCCCTCCCCCTGAATGGTGATGCTGTCCCCGCCGTCAATCTCGAGCTGGTCGTCAAATTGATACCCGCCAGCGCAGATGTAGATCACAGATCCGCTGGCGGCATTGTCGATCGCGTCTTGGATCGCATCGTCGTCGGAGTCAAAAGCGAGGCCCGGCGCGGCGCCGTCGCGCGTGTCACCGCCGCCACTCCAGTCGTCGTCAGTCCAATAGTCGGGATCCGCGCAGGGAGTCCCGAGCTCATAGTCGCCACCGGGCATCGCCACGTAATACGTTGGCGCAACCAGATCCACGGCACGTGCGCGCTGCGTAGACCCAGGCGCTCCGACCGCGAGAGCTGCGACAAGGGCGAGGACGGTTACGACTCGGCGGTTCATCATGTCTCCCTTTTAGGTCGGCCCTGCCGGCCGCGATGGCGCGATCGTAGCGCACCCCACCCCGCTACACTCCCCCCATGAGCAAGCAACCGATCCGCGCCTACTCGGGGATCCAGCCGTCCGGGGCGCCGCACCTGGGGAACGACCTCGGCGCCATCCGCAACTACGTGGCGCTGCAGGAGAACTACGAGTCCATCTACTGCATCGTCGATTAC
>CAINCM010000119.1 GCA_903847005.1 uncultured Chloroflexota bacterium
CGGCTCGCCTGCTGACCGCGGAGTGGTGCTCCTGTTTCCGCCGCGATGCGCTCATCCAACATCGCGATGTTCACGAGCCCTCCGGTCGCCTCCCAGGCGTCTGCCGACCAGCTGAGCAGCGATGCCATCGTCGGTCCAACGTGCACCGTGGAACCGGTCACACCGTTGAGGCGGGTGAGCTGCGACGGGTGATGTCGCGTCAGCTGCGAGGCCCAGGCATCGACGCGCGCCCCCACCCGCTGGAGGAGCGCACGGATCCTCCGTTCGCCCACGTCGTCGACGACGTCCGCAAGGACCACTCGGATGCCGAGGTGTCCGCCCATCGACTGCTGCGCGTGTTCGACCCAAACTGTCGAGCTCATCGGCGACGCCTGCGAGAACGCGTGGCGATCAGCCACCCGACGGTTTCGTCGGCGGCGGAGTCGGTGCGGGTGTCGGCCGTGGTCGGGGCGTCGCCGCTGGTGGCGGAGTTGCAGGTGGCGGGGTCGCTGGTCGCGGCGTTGCACTCCCGCCGGAAGGTGGAATCGTGGTCGCCGATGACGGAGTCGGTGTCGCCTCGGCGACTGCGCCCGCCTGTTGCACGATGGCGCCTGCAGGCGGCTTCTCACCCGGCTTCAGATAGACGTACACCACCTTCGGCTTCGGCTTCACTTTGATGGCCGTGCTGCCAGGTGCCGGCGACGTCACAACGGTGATCGGATCGAGCTGGACGACCGGAGCGCCCTCGGGTGCAACCTCGCCCGGAGCCAAGTAGACGTACGTGGGCGTTGCCGTTGCGGAATCGGTCGAGCCTGCATCGGTGCCGGTCTCTGTGACAGCATCGATGGTGAAGCCGCCGGTGGCAGACGCCACCATCGGACCGACGATTGTCGCCAGCAGCGCGCTACCGGTTGCGGCGCCGAGCGCACTCCATGCACGCTGAAGTGGCTTCGGGTCTGGCCGCCGCTTCTCGGCTGCAGGAGTGAGCGAGCTCTCTTCAACTCGAGCAAAGTGCTCTTGAGATCTCTTGGTCATGGTGCTTCTCCTCAGTTCAATGGGCTCTAGTCGTCCTCGCCCTCTTCGTGGCCATCGTGCTCTCCGTCCTCGCCCTCTTCGTGGCCATCGTGCTCTTCATCCTCGTCGCCTTCTTCGCCATCATCGTCGCCCTCGTGCTCGTCCTCGCCGTATTCGCTCTCGTCTTCGAGATACTCATCGTCATACGATTCCTCGACAGGCGACATCGACGGATCAGGAGCCACCGGATCAGCTACCTCTGGCGCTGGAAGGATGGCGATGACAATCGGATCGACTGAGCCAGGCACCGTCGGAGTGGGAACCCCCGCAACCTCGATGATCGGCTGCTCTACGTAGACCGTCTCGCCCGACACTTGACCGGCGTCGATGTCGGTCGGGTTCGCAGCCAGGATGCCGCTCGTTGAGATGCCGACCGCAAGGGTCGCCGCCGCGGTGATCCCACCGCCGATCAGGGAAATCAGGTTCGCACTCATGTTGCCCTCCTTAGGCTGGTTTCAGGTCGTCTGCCTGTGGGCTCCACTATGGGTGGGTTCCGTTGGAGCCACCTGTGAGGAAGATGAGAAGTCGCTAAGGAATCTCGTGCGCTCGAGGCGTCGATCTAGGGGATGCCCCCG
>CAINCM010000120.1 GCA_903847005.1 uncultured Chloroflexota bacterium
CGAGCCGCTGTGGTTGACACGTCGGTGACGTACTCCACGGTGCTCGGCGACCTCTCATTCGACGAGGTTGGCGATACGTCACAGAAGGTCATCTCCCTCTATGAGGTTGTTGATGGCAACTGGACGTTCGTTGAGCAGGTTGATTACGCGGCCAAGTAACTTGTAGCGGGAGCTTCCCGCACGCAAGTCGCGAAGTTCGCGATGGAGGGCCCCCTTCGCCCGTGAGGGCGGCGGGGGCCCTCCCACACTCACGAGGGCACGCGGGGAATCGGTCCTCGCGTCTTGCCCAAGCGGCGGTGGGCAGGCAGAATCAGCAGACACCAACAGCAATCCTGAAGGAGGACCGATGGCAGCAGCAACGGGTGCCGTGCGAACCGAGCGCGTGCGCAGCCAGCTCTTCCTCCCCGCCGCCATTACCGGCTTCCTTGCGCTCATGCTCGGCATCCTCGGGTTCGACCAGTTCCTGAACGCCATGACGCTCGGCGCGATCTATGCGCTCATCGCCCTTGGCTACACCATGGTCTACGGGATCATCGAGCTCATCAACTTTGCCCACGGCGACGTCTTCATGGTCGCCACATTCGTCTCGATCGGCGTCAGCACGACGATCTTGGGCCAGTCCGGTGCCATCACCGACATCCCAACACTTGTCGTCAGCCTCGTGCTCCTCTTCCTGATCACGATCGTCGTGATGGCGCTCGTCGGCGCCCTGATCGAGCGACTCGCCTACAAGCCCCTGCGGCAAGCGCCGAAGCTTGCGCCGCTGATCACGGCGATCGGCGTCAGTTTCATCTTGCAGAACATCATCCAGTTCTTCGTCGGGCCGTACATCACCAACGTGCCGCAGCTGTTCCCGACCCAGTGGGTGTTTACGCTCGGCGAGAGTCGCGTGCCCTTCCTTAATCTCTTCGTAATCGGCTCTGCGATTACGCTCATGCTCGTGCTGCAGCTCTTCATCGCCCGAACCAAGACCGGCCGCGCCATGCGCACGACCGCAATGGACAGGGACGCTTCGTCCCTCATGGGCGTGGACATCAACAGGACCATCATGATCACGTTCCTGATCGGCTCGGGGCTCGCCGGTGCCGCCGGGGTCATCCACGGTCTCTACTACGGCAACACCACCTTCACGCTCGGCTTCCAGTCGGGCCTCAAGGCATTCACCGCCGCCGTGCTCGGAGGCATCGGGAACACCGCGGGAGCTGCGCTCGGCGGCTTCTTGATCGCCTTCATCGAAGTGGCCGCAGCCGCATTCGGTTTCGGCCGCTGGGGGAGCGCGATCGTCTTCTCGCTCTTGGTGATCATCCTCGTCTTCCGTCCCACCGGGCTTCTCGGCTCGCATACCGGTGACCGCGCATGAGCGCGCTGATCGCGCGCTTCGCGCCGTGGCGGGCGCGGTCGAACGCCTACTTCGCGCAGCACCGGTCGCTCGGCGTCCTTGTGGCGGTGGTGGCGATCGGCGTGCTCCTTCCGCTGCTGAGCCGGATCCCGCCGTTTGGTGACCTGCAGTCAATGAACGCCTGGGTGAACGCGTTCACGATCGCCGGGATCTACGCGCTCCTCGCGGTGGGCCTCAACGTCGTGATCGGGTTTGCTGGGCTCCTCGACCTTGGCTATGCGGCCTTCTTCGCCTTGGGCGGATACACGTACGCGATCGTCGCCTCGCCGTTCTTCGACATCCACCTTCCCTTCTGGCCGATGTTGATCGTCGGTGCCCTGATCGGCGCGATGTTCGGCATCTTCCTCGGCGCGCCGACGCTGCGCCTGCGCGGCGACTACCTGGCGATCGTCACCCTCGGTTTCGGCGAGATCGTTCCGATCGTGCTGCTCAACTCCGACCCGTTCACCGGCGGGACGAACGGCCTCGGTGGCGTGGACAAGCCGGTGATCCCGGGAATTCTCGAGTTCACGCTGATCAACCCGTGGCCGTTCTACGTGCTGATGATGGCGATGATCGCGCTCATCATGATCGTGGTGTTCCGGCTGCAAGACAGCAGGATCGGTCGCGCCTGGGACGCCGTGCGAGAAGATGAGCTCGCTGCCGAATCGTCCGGCGTGAACACCGTGATCTCCAAGCTGCAGGCCTTTGCGGTCGGGGCCGCGATCGCAGGGTTCGTCGGCGTCTTCAACGCGGCCAAGCTCACCATCGTCGCTCCTGATCAGTTCAAGTTCGTCGTCTCCATCTCGGCGGTTGCGGCCGTCGTCCTCGGCGGCATGGGGAATCCGGTCGGCGTCGCAGCGGGAGCGTTCGTGATCTACCTGGTGCAGAGCATCTTCTTGAAGCAGCTCAACACGCTCGTCGACAACTTCAACATCCCGGTGCTCAAGGAGGTGGATTTCCTCGAATTCCAATACGTCCTCTACGGCATCGTCCTCGTCTTGATGATGCTCAGGCGACCACAGGGCATCTTCCCGGCGAAGCGGCGCATGCGTCTCTTCAAGGATTCGGAAGGAGCGGGCAAGTGAGCCGCGAGTCGCGCTCCAACCTGGTGCTCAAGGCGAGTGCCGTCACGCGTCGATTCGGCGGGCTGGTCGCGGTGAACAAGGTCGACTTCGAGATCCCGCGCGGAATGATCGCGGCGATCATCGGCCCGAACGGTGCCGGGAAGACCACGCTGTTCAACGTGATCGCGGGGATCTACGCACCGACAGAGGGCTACGTGGAACTCAACGGGAAGCGACTCATCTCGCCGCCGACGGGCGCAAGCCGAGAGCCGCTCCTCCTCCTCGCTCCGATCGTGCCGATGGTCGGCGCCGTCGCCTACTTCCTCTTTGTCGTCGGTGGCACGGAAGGTTTCTATGAGGGTGTGCTCTCCGTTGTCGTTGCCATGCTCGGGTTCGTGACGGCGCTGTTGCTCACGATCGTGCGCCCGCTCTGGTACGTGCGCCTGATCAAGCGATTCGGCATCACGCGGCCCGCGCGGCCAAACGACATGGTGGAGGCTGGGCTCGCACGCACCTTCCAGAACATCCGCCTCTACAAGACCATGACCGCCCTGGAGAACATCCTCGTCGGCGGGCACGTGCATCTTCGTTCAGGCTTCCTGGGAACGATCTTCCAGTCGCGAAGCACACGTGCCGAGGAGGCGAAGGCGGAGCGCGAAGCGCGCGATCTGCTGGCATTCGTAGGCTTGGCGGGCGAGGAGAACACGCTTGCATCGGCGCTCCCGTACGGCAAGCAGCGCCTCCTCGAGATCGCTCGTGCGCTCGCCGGACGACCGGAGCTGCTGCTCCTCGACGAGCCGGCGGCGGGCATGAACCCCAAGGAGACGGCCGAGATGACGGCACTCATCCGCCGCATCCGAGACGAACGCGACATCACCATCCTGCTGATCGAGCACGACATGCGTGTCGTGATGGGGATCTCCGATCGCATCACGGTGCTCGACCACGGCGAGAAGATCGCCGAAGGGCTACCCGCCGAGATTCGCAGCAACCCGCAGGTGATCGAGGCGTATCTCGGTCGCGGCGCGGCGAGCGGGCACTGAGAGGAGCGCACGATGTCGCTGCTTGAGCTGAAAGACGTACACACGTACTACGGAGCGGTCCATGCGCTGCGCGGCGTCTCCCTCAAGGTCGAAGAGGGTGAGATCGTGACCTTGATCGGATCCAACGGCGCAGGGAAGACCACCACGCTGCGGACGATCTCCGGTTTGGAGCGCGCACGTTCGGGGAGCATCACCCTGAACGGCAAGAGCATCGAACACACGGCTCCGCACGAAATCGTGCGACTCGGCGTCGGCCACAGCCCGGAGGGGCGACGTGTCTTCACGAGGATGTCGGTGCGCGAGAACCTCGAGATGGGCGCGTTCCTGCGCAAGCCGGGCGCGGAGGTGCAGGCGGATTTCAAGAAGGTGTTCGACCTCTTCCCGCGGCTGAAGGAGCGCGAGTTCCAGGCGGCGGGAACGATGTCTGGTGGCGAGCAGCAGATGCTCGCGATCGGACGCGCGCTGATGGGCCAGCCGAAGGTGCTGCTCCTCGACGAGCCGTCCATGGGCCTGGCGCCGATCTTGGTCGAGCAGATCTTCGACATCATCAAGGAGATCAACTCGCGCGGGACCGCGGTGCTGTTGGTCGAACAGAACGCGATGATGGCGCTCGGCATTGCGAATCGCGGCTACATCCTCCAGATCGGCGAGGTCACGCTCGAAGACGATTGCAAGAAGCTTGCGAACAATCCGAAGGTGAAAGAGGCGTACCTCGGCGTCTAGCGCTCCGCCACGGCGCGACGTTCGGCAATATCCAGTCGCCGCAGCTTGTTGAAGAGCAACCTCCCGTCGCTGCGCTCCGCGAGCGCCCGCGGCATCCGGCCCGCGTCGAGACCGAGCAGACGTTGGTGCGCGCGGATGGCGCGAGTGAGCCCGTCCAGGTGGTTGCGCGGTTTGGCGCCGCGCTCCCACCAGAGGCCGTCGATCACCAGTGCCGCTCCAGCAGCGCGCTTCTCACTCTTGTCACGTCGTAACTGGATCCGTCCAACAAAGCTGTCACCCGCATGGATCGGCAGCGTGTACGGGCCGTACTCTCGCTTTCGTTCAGGGGTGTAGATCTCCCAGCGGTAGTGGAAGTTGTAGAGCGCCTCGAGGCGCTTGCGGTCGTGGATGAGCGGATCAAG
>CAINCM010000121.1 GCA_903847005.1 uncultured Chloroflexota bacterium
CGGTGATGCGTGGCTCTTAGATGAGGTTGTCGCGCTCGCCGCGCGCTGCAGCCTGCCAATGATTGCCAGCGCCGCGCCGCGCAGTGCGCTGGCGAGCGAACGCGAACTGCTCGACGCGCTCACCGGCATCCGCCACGGCCTCCCCATCCATCGCTTAGGGCCGCTCCGTTTTCCGCAGGCGGAGACGCACCTGCGCGCAGGGGCTGAGCTGCTCGCCGCGCATCCGAGTGCGCGCGCGGTGTGGAGTGCGGCGCTTGATCGCACTGCTGCGATGGCCGCAGAGGCGAGCATCCACCTGGACTTTGCGCGCGTGCGCTTTGCGGGGATCGACCTCCCCGCTGGCGTGAGCGCCGACCAGGAGCTCGCGCGTCAGGTGCGCGCCGGCGTGCCGCGCAGATACCCAGAGGGCGGCGCGGATCTGGAGCGCCGCATTGCGGGTGAGCTCGCTGCCATCGAGCGGACGGGGCTCGCCGAGTTCTTCTTGCTCTGCGCGGAGATCGTACGCAACGCACATGCGGACGGGATCGCGGCGCAGGGTCGCGGGAGTGCGGGCGATTCGGTGATCGCCTACCTGCTGGGGATCACGCGCGTGGATCCGATCCGCCACAACCTGATCTTCGAGCGTTTCTTGAATGAGGGGCGTGAGTCGTACCCGGACGTGGACGTGGACTTCGCCTCCGATCGGCGCGATGAGGTGATCGATGCGGTGTTGGAACGCTTCGGCCCGCGACACGTGGCGCTCGTCTGCACCTTCATCACCTATCGCTCGCGCTCCGCCGCGCGCGACATCGGCCTCGCCCTCGGACTCCCCGAAGCGCTCGTGGACGAAGGCGCGCGCAAGCTGGAGGGGGGCGACTCCCCCGCCGCCGTGCAGTCGATCGGCGCGCAGCTCGCCGCCGACCCGCGCTGGGCCGCGCTGCTGCGCTCGCACATCAGCGCGAGCGGCGAGACGCTCTGGGATCGCTGGGTGCGACTCTGCGACGAGATCGACGGCCTGCCGCGCCACCGCTCCATGCACCCTGGCGGGATCGTCGCCACCGCCGAACCGTTGGACGAACTCGCCCCCGTGGAGCGATCGACCGATGGCACGCGTGCGGTGCTGCAGTTCGACAAGCACGACATCGAGGCGCTCAAGCTGGTGAAGCTCGACCTGCTCGGACTCGGCATCCTCACCGCAATTACCGATGCGCTTGACCTCGCTGCACGAGACACCGGCACGCGACCAGATCTAGATGCGCTGCCAGAGGAGATCGCCGAAGTCTGGCGCGCCATGGGTGCGGCGGACACGATCGGCGTCTTCCAGATCGAGAGTCGCGCGCAGCAGCAGTCGCTCCCGCGCACCAAGCCCGTGAAGATGGATGACCTGGTGGCGCAGGTCGCCATCATCCGACCTGGCCCCATCCAAGGAAACGCGGTGCATCCGTATCTGCGCCGCCGCGCCGGACTCGAGCGCGTCACGTATCCGCATCCATCACTCGCGCCGATCCTGGACGAGACGCTCGGCGTGATCCTCTATCAAGAGCAGGTGATGCGCATCGCCATCGAGGTCGCCGGCTTCACCCCTGGCGCCTCCGATGTCTTCCGTCGCGCCATGGGCTCGGCGCGCTCGCCGCGCGAGATGGAGCTGCTGCGCACGCGATTCGTTGACGGCGCCATCAGCACCGTTGGCATGCGCGAACCAGATGCGGTTGAACTGTTCGAGCGCGTCGCTGCGTTTGCGTCGTTCGGCTTTGCCAAGTCGCACGCCGCCGCCTTCGCGCGCACCGCCTTCGAGAGCGCCTGGCTGCGCCTGCACTATCCGGCGCACTACCTCGCTGGTCTCATCCGCGCGCAACCGATGGGCTTCTACCCCGTTGAGGCGCTGATCCACGACGCGCGCCGCCACGGCGTCACCGTGCAGCCCGTCTGCATCAACCGATCCGCGGCGCGCACCTCCACGGAGCCGGCTCAAGCTCGCGGGGAGATCAGCAGTGATCCCTTCATCGTGGTGCCAACAGTTGCGGAGCGCGCGGCGGCGGGATCCGAGCACGCGCTCTCGTATGCCGTGCGACTCGGACTGAATCTGGTGCGCGGCATTGGCACGCGCACCGCGGAGCGCATCGCGGCGGAGCGCACGCGCGGTGGCAACTTCCAGTCGCTGGATGACCTGGCGCGGCGGACGCAGTTGCCACTCAGCGCACTGGAGCGACTCATCCGCGCCGGCGCGCTGGACACGTTCGGTACTGAGCGGCGCGCGCTCCTCTGGCAGGCGGCGGAGGTTGGCGCGGAGATCGCCGTGCCGCCGAGCGAGGCGCCCGCGCACCTCACACCCGTAGATCGGTTAGAGGCGCTCATTGATGCGCACGGCCTTGTTGGCGCAGATCCATCCATGCAGCCGATCGAACTCTGGCGCGACGCGCTGACGCGCACTGGCACCGCCACCGTTGCCTCGCTCCGTCACCGCGCGGCGGGGCCCGCGCGCATCGCCGGTCTCCTGCTGAGCAGGCAGCAGCCGCCCACCGCGCACGGCACCGTCTTCCTGGCGCTGGAAGACGAGACGGGGATCGCCAACGTCACGATCCGCGCGCGCGACTGGCCGCGCCTCCGCGGCGCCGTCCGCAGCGCGTCGCTCCTCTTGGTCGAGGGCGAACTGCAACGCACCGGCGACGTGGCGAACCTTGTCGCCACGCGCATCGCCCCACTCACGCGCGCCAAGATGCGCCGTCAGGTGCGAGTCGGACATCGCTGAGGGGTATCCTCTCACCATGTGTGGACGCATCGTGCAGAGCAGCAGCCCAGAGGAGATCGCGCGCGAGTTCGGCGCGGCGATCGATCCGGTGATGCGCGGTTCGTGGCAACCGCACTGGAACGTGGCACCCACGGCAACTGCGGCAGTCATTGCACCGTACGTCGAAGTGGAAGAGTCGAACGGCACCGTGGTGCACGAGCGACTCCTCACCTACGCGCGCTGGGGGCTCGTCCCACACTGGGCGAAGGACGAGTCGCTCGGCAACCGACTCTTCAACGCGCGCGCAGAGACCGTGGAGACGCTGCCGAGCTTCCGCGATGCGTTCAAGCGGGGCCGCGTGATCGTCCCGATCGACGCCTTCTACGAGTGGGAGAACCCCGAACACCTGGAAGCACTCGGCACGCCGATCCCAAAGAAGGCGCCGAAGCAGCCATGGGCGTTCCTCCCCGCCAACGGTGCGCACTTTGCGCTGGCCGGACTTGCGAGCATCCGCGTCGGCACGAACGGCGCGCCGCTGCGCACCTTCACGCTGATCACCACCGAAGCGAACGCCGTGGTTGGTCGCATTCACGACCGCATGCCCGTGATGCTCAACACCCTTGAAGATCGCGCCGCCTGGCTCGACGAACGCACGCCGATCAGCGCGCTCCGTTCACTCCTCGGCCCCGCACCTGATGCGCTCGTGCGCTCACGTCGCGTCTCGCGCGCCGTCTCCAATGCACGCAACGAAGGCCCGCAGCTCATCGAGGAGATCCCCGACGAGCGTGCGGGCCTCGGCCTTTAGATCATCCCCTCGCCAAGGTCCCTTAATTGCAGTCCTCAGCGGAGTCAACGTAACGACTCGACCAGACGTTCGCACTACTCTTCGGCGCGCTTGCCGTATTTGAGGAGTACCTGTTGCTTCGACTCAACAGCCTTGTGACCGTGCGTGGCGCATCCGTCTCGCATTCGAAACTGATCGCCCCTCCCGTCCTGGCACGATTTCTATTGAACCGATTGCTATGGATGTCTGCGACTCCGTTTCTCACATCGATCCAAAGTGCGCCGCCTTCTCGCGCAGAGTTTCCTGTAAATACGTTGCCAGTGATCTCGGTCAGTCCATCGACCAGCCAGGTTTCTATTGCTCCTCCAAAGGTCGCCCCCGAATTACTCGCGAATGAGTTCCCGGTCACGATGAAGTCACGGCCGTTCCGCTCATGCGCGATCGCCCCACTGTCTTCCAGTGCCACATTGACGTTCGCTCTGAATTCACTCCCTGTAATGACAATCTCTTCGTCATCATCCCAATTGTCATCTAGACCAGATCCATAGGAATAGATTGCAGGACCCTGTCCGGCTTGATTCCCCCTGAAGATACTGTCGTCAACGTCAAGAGATCCCGCATACACATGAATTCCAGCACCTGCGCTGGTGCCAGGTGTCGAATTGCCGATGAAGACGCTGTCATCAACGTCTAAGCTTCCCTCCCACAGGTAGATAGCTGCTCCGCCCCAGTCAGGCTCCATGCCAGCCGGTTCATAAGTCGTGCGATTGCTCACAAACGTACTGCCTGTCACTGTGGCGTCACTTTCGTGGATCAAGACCGCACCACCGAAATCGGCGTAGTTTCCTTGGAATTGTGAATCAACCAAAGTGATATTGATGTCGTAAGCGTAGATTGCTCCACCCCCCTCTTCAGGTGCCGTTACGGCGTTATCAACAAATGAGGAATCGGTGATCGTGACGTCGCCGCCGTCAGCGTAGAACGCTCCGCCTTCACCGCTTTCTGCTTCGTTACCCGTGAAAGTACAGTCGGTCACGGTGACTGGTCCGCCGGAGTAGACCGCGCCGCCGTAGCCGCTGATGTTGTCTATAAAGTCTGAATCGGTGGCGGTGAAGCCGTTGCCGGCATAAACCGCGCCGCCAGTTTCATCGAGGCCATCGTTGCCTTCCATCAACACGCCTGTCAACTCCACTTCTCCCCCATCAATAACTATGGCTCCATAGCGACCCACATTATTGACGAACACTGAATTGCTCACCGTGATCAGAGCTGCGCCCGCAGCACCATCCACAGAGATCGCTGCTCCCTCAGCGCCTGCCACGTTTGCACTGGTGTTGTTGCTGAAGCTTGAGTCCGAGACAGAAACCGCCACTCCGTTCGGCGCCAAGTTCACGTAGATGGCAGCATCGTCGCCGTTCTGATTGTTCGTAAACTCGCTTTCTGAGACGGTCACAGGTCCAGGATTGGCGAAGATCGCGCTGCCAGAGCCCACTGCAACACCGGAATCGAACGTCGAGTCGGTCACGCTGAGCGACCCATCGAGGATATTGATGGCGGCACCGGAGGCTGCCTCGGCATCATAAAAATCAATCCCAGTAATGGAAACAGATGTGACGTTGTCAAACGAAAAGATTTGATACAGCCCATCTCCATCAAGGGTTACGGAGGCTCCCGCAGCTGCTTCAATGACAATTACATCATGAGCTGGCCCGCCATCATGAAGAGTAATATCGTCCGCAAAGAGGTAATCTCCATCGCAGATGATGATCGTATCTCCGTTGTCGTCAACAGCCGCAAGTGCGGCGTCAAGCGCGGAATTGATGTCTCCTTCATCCGAAAGATCTGTGCTGAAATCTGGGTCTGCACACGAACTCGCGGCAGTAGTGTTGTCATTCCCTCCAACATAGATGTCATTCGCTGCCGCAAACACACGTTGCGGAGCATGCAACATCACACCTGCAGCGAGCGCTGCGCTCAACAAGGCGATCAACACTCGTTTCATGCTGTTTCATCTCCTCACTGCTGTTCGGTCCCGTTAGTTGTTTGGCGTTGAGCCGGGTGGCTCCTACGCGCGATGCTAGACCACAAAGAGCCCCCTGTGGAGAGTTGGCTGCAAAAGTGCAGCTCGACCGAGCGCTTGAGGGCAGTCAATAGCGGGGCTGGCATAGGGTGTGGTCCACTACCGAGTGCAGGGCGGACCTCTGGCAGGACTCTCTGGGGTCGCCCGAAGCTCGGCGACTCAAGCTCACTCAGAGGCTATTCAGTCAGATTTCCAGCGGGACGCCAAGCAGTTCGAGAAGTTCGTTCAGATTGGCGCGTGCCTCGGCAAGTGCCGCATTGGATGCCGTGAAGCAGGGGAAACTTGCGTAATAGATGTCGCGGCTACGGACCTCCACTGATTGCTGAATGATGCCAACGCACGCGCGTGTTGCGGCGGCTGCCTGATCGAATAGGTCGGCAAACTTCACGAGCTCTGCCTCTTCGGGGCCAGTTGGGAGGAGGGCGAGTTCGGCGGCGTACGTCACCTGGGCCGCTTCGATAATCGCCGCCGACTCATCTGCAGCGGTTCCGATCAGTTCCCAGTCGGCATCGCCGCCAGTCCAGGCTTGATCAAACGCATCATCAGATGCCGCAAGTGCCTCGCTGAGCGAGTTGGCTGCGTTGGCGTAGCCACGCGCCGTTTCGGCTGCGGATGCCGGCGACTGCTTCTCCTTGATGGATCCATGTGGTCCAATGCCCGCCACTGCCACGAATACGGTGAGCAGCAGGCCAAGGAGTAGCCCAATCACCCAAGAGCCAACGAGCGATCTCATGGACCTATCTTACCGTGCGACTGCCTCGCGAGTAGACTCCGCTGCATGAGCCAGTCGCCGCGCGCCGTCCTGATGATCAACCCGCTCGGCTTCAATCCAAACCCCGAAACTGCGACGGATAACGCTTTCCAGGATGCGGAGATTGCGGATGCCACAGAGCGTGCAGCGGTCGCGGCGGAGGCGCGCGTGGAGGTTGCACGGATTGCGCACGGCTTGCGCGACCTTGGCGTGGAGGTGTTGTTGATTGACGACCTTCCGGAGAGTGATGTGCCCGACTCTGTCTTCCCAAACAACTGGATCAGCACGCACGACGACGGACGCGTCGTGCTTTACCCCATGGCAACACCGAGCAGACGTCGCGAGCGACGCGCAGATGTGGTCGAGGCGCTGCGTGAGCGATACATGGTAAGTGACGTGATGGACTTTTCTCCGATGGAAGAAGACGCGCTCTACTTGGAAGGGACGGGCGCGCTGGTGTTGGACCACGTGAATCGTGTTGCATATGTGGCGCGATCTGGTCGCGCGCACACCGCTGCAGCGCTGCGCTGGTGTTCCGCAATGAACTACGAGGCGGAACTCTTTGACACTGTTGATTCAAACGGTGCACCGATCTATCACACGAATGTGGTGCTCTCCATCGGGAGCGCGTTCGCGACCGCCGGGCTGGAGAACATCCCCGACCCCGCCGAGCGGGCCCGGGTCCTCGCACGACTCACCGCCTCGGGGCGGGAGGTGGTGACCCTGGACCCCCGGCAGGTCGCCGAGTTTGCCGGCAACGGACTTGAGCTGTTGGGCGCCGACGGGCGACGGATCTTCGCCCTCTCTGCGCGCGCGGCGGCGGCACTGCGGGCCGACCAACGTGCGCAGATCGAGCGTTTTGCGCACGTTTTTCCGATCAGCATCCCGACCATCGAGCGTTCCGGCGGCTCTGTCCGATGCACCCTGGCAGGGATTCACCTGCCGATTCGGGCTGATGCAGGGGGCTGATGCTGGGGTGGCAGATTGCGGCCGCTCATCTGCGCTTCACAAATCCCGTGCGGTCTGGCACGCTAGAGGTCGCAGGGCCAGATGGGTCCTGGGGGTTTAGTTGAGGTGAAAAGAATGGCAGCAAAGAAGAAGGCAAAGAAGGCCGTTGCCGCAGTTGCGGCTGCAGCGCCTGCTGCGCCAAAGGCCAAGAAGGCGAAGAAGAAGGCGGCTCCAAAGAAGGCCGCTGCGAAGAAGGTCGTCAAGAAGGCAGCCAAGAAGGCCGTAAAGAAGGCCGTGAAGAAGGTTGCCAAGAAGACCGCCAAGAAGAAGACGGCGAAGAAGGCGGTCAAGAAGGCCGCGAAGAAGGCCGCTCCAAAGAAGAAGGCTTCCAAGAAGAAGGCTTCGAAGAAGGCCGCGGCGGCTCCTGCTGCAGCAGCCGGTTGGAGCATCTTCGGTTCCAACAACAAGTAATCAGTCGACCGTCGCGTTCGCGCGACACGTCACTCGCTGATGTGAAGAGGCCCCGCCCAGTTGGGTGGGGCCTCTTCGTTCGTCTCTGAGTCACATGCGCGTCGCTACGAGATCCGCTTTCTCCCCTTGCTGCGTTCAAGCAGCGCGACACCGAGTGCGCGGCGCGTAGACGGCGGTACGGCGGGGCGGCTGCGCTTCGAGTTCATGCCGTCTGGAAGATATGCGCCAAATGATGCCGCGAAGTCGATCTCTTCGAGCTCTGTCGCTCCCTCTTCCAGGTAGACGGCATCGTTGGCGTCGAGCTGTTCGATCAGCGTGACGATCTCCGGGCTCATGGCGGCGGAGGTGATCAGCAGGCGCTCATCCGGGTAGGCCCAGGCGCAGTAGGCGGTGGCGCCCGCCACGTAGACGCTCATCAGGCGGGCACGGTTCTTCTTGCGACGTCGTGGGGCATCAGCGCGAACTCGGTTGGAGAGTTGGCTCATGGGGCTCCTTCCGCTGTGCAGGGCCGTCCGGCGGCGCCGTGACGGGATCGGCAACCCTACCGTAGATCTCCCCTGTGTCAAGTGCCTGACACAGATGTGAACCGGTGACGCCGAACGGGCGTCAGTATCCGCGGCGCACCATCTCGATGAAGATTCGGCCGGCCGTTCGGGCGTCGCTCTCCGCGCGGTGTGCCTGGCCCTCCACCTTGATCCGAAACTCGCTGACGACCTCTTCCAGGCGCGGCCACTTCTGGTCAGGCGCGGTGAGCCCCCGCATGGTGCAGTAGGTGTGCTGGTCTCGCCCCAGCTCGATGCCGAGCCACTGCAGACCCTCGGCGTCGAACGACATGTTGTGTGCGATCACGAGCTCGGCGCCGGCGAGGCGCTCCGCGAGCGCGTCTCCCGCCTCATCCACATCGATGCCGTCCTGGTCGATCATCGACTGTGTGATGCCTGTCAAGTTCGAGATGAAGTCGCTCACAGGCGTGCCCGAGTTGACGAGCGTCGACCAGGCATCCACTTCGCGCTCTCGCTCGAAGGTGATCAGGCCGATCTCGATGACGGCTACATCAGCATCTCTCTTCCAGATCCCCGTGGTCTCGAAGTCGAGAGCCACCCAACGCTTCGGCAGGGTGCCGCGGAACCGATCGCGTGGCTCGGGGAGGATCATGCGGTGATTATGAGGGTTCGCCGCTACGATGTGCAGATGATCAGCAGCCGCATCGCCAACCTCCTGCAGCGAGCCGCGCACGGTCGCGCTCCCGAGCTGCTCGTGATCGCCGGCGCCGGCGCGATCTTGGGTTGCGACCTCATCGACCCAACACTCGACGCGCGCATCTACGCCGCCTCCGAGCATGCGCTCGGGCCCGCCGCATGGCTCTTCCACACAGGCCTCGCCCTCCTCTTTGCGGTGGTGTTGCTCCTCTACGTGCGTCTGCGCACGAGCCCTGCGCATCGCGGCGTGCGACGAGGCCTGATCATCGGGGCGATCGCCGTGTCTGGCGTCGTGGCCTTTCCCACCGATCCAGGGTGGGGGGTGGTCAGCGTTCCCGGACGCCTCCACCCGATCTTCGCGCTGCTCGCCGCGGGGAGCCTGCTCTATGTCGGCTCACGGCTCTCTCGCCCGCGGAGGCTCCTCGTACACACGGCGCTCTTCGTCGGGGCCGGTGTTCTCGGGGGCTTTGTCGGCGGCGGTGCTGGATTTGCCGAGCGCTTCGCCTTGGCGATCGTCGGGCTGCTCCTCTACCTCGGCGCGTATCGCTCGCGAACTGGTGAGATTTAGCTAGGCGTTCTTGCCGCTGACCGGACGCGGTCGACTCGCGCGGGTGAGCTTCACTTCGACGATGGCACGCATGCCGTCTTCGGCAGCGCGTGCGAGTTCGCGCATCTCTGCGGGCGTGTTCACCCCATAGACCCAGTGACCGCGGATCGTGCGAACCAGCAGTCCGCAAATGGCTCGAGTTTCGGCGGCGCTGTAACCGCGCGCACGGAAGAGGGGCCCCGCCCAGTCCATGTAGCGATCGATGTTGGCCTCGAGGATCGCGCGAATGGCAGCCCGACCCTGCTTCGTTGAGTTGATGTAGGTGATGATGTCCCAGCGCAAGGAGGTCTCATAATGCACCTTCCCCATCCCCACCACGAGACTGTGAAGCTGATCACGCCAGTTCGCCTCTGTCCACGGCGTGGTCGTGTGCTTCATCAGGGCGGGCCACCAGACCTTGACCCACTCCTCGTAGATCTCCGCGAAGATGGCATCGCGATCGTCGAAAAACTGATAGGCGGTGCCGGCGGCGATCTTCGCCTTGCTGGCGATCATCTGCATGGTGATGTTGCCGACCCCTTCGCTCTTGGCGAGCGTCTCGGCGGCGGCAAGGATCTGCTTGCGCGTGCGCAGCGAACGCTCCTGGCTCGGGATGCGGCGTCGCCCAGGAATCCAGTCGCCGAGCGGGAAGTCGTCGGGGGCCAGCTGCGCGACCGGCTCCACCACGATCTTCCCCTTTGCGACCCGGGTCGATGACTTCATGAGCCGAGTGTGGCATGTCCCACCCAACGCGCAACGTACTGTCAAGCGGATGCGAGAAGGGTTCAGGTATCACGCTCAACGTGTTGATTTCTTCACATGTCGGCGTCGAATAAACGTGAGGATTCTGAACGCCCCCCGAACCGGACAGGAGCGGTGCTAGTCGGCGGCGCGCCGGAGGGTGCGAATCAACGCCTCGGCGGCGTTGGCGCCGGGGGCCCCGGTGACGCCCCCGCCCGGGTGCGTGCCCGCGCCGGAGAGGAAGAGCCCGTCGATCGGCGTCTCATAGCGGCCGATGCCGTAGAGCGGACGCCACTGCGCAAACTGGTCGAACCCTTCGTTGACATGCATGGCGTGTCCGCCCGTTGCACCCCAATCGTTCTGCAGGTCTGCGGGCGTGATCA
>CAINCM010000122.1 GCA_903847005.1 uncultured Chloroflexota bacterium
AGTGGGTCCACATCGATGCCGCTTCCGCGTGGGGCGCCGAGCTGCAACGCGGCAGCGAGGAGGATGCCGCTCCCCGTTCCAACATCGAGGATCCCCACGCCGTCATCCTGGAGTGCACCGAGGCGTCCCGCATCAGACCATCGCTGGATCCCCGCGAGCGCAAGGCGCGTGGTCGGATGCAGCCCGGTGCCGAACGCCTGGCCCGGATCGATCGTCACCACTGCGTCGCCCGCCTCGACCGCCTGCTCGCTCCACGGTGGTCGGATCACGATGCGCCCGATCCGGGTCACGGGAAACTCAGCGCGCCAGGTGGTCTCCCACTCTTCAGCGGGAATGGCACGAACCCTCATCTCGCCGATCTCGCGCAGCCCGAGCCCGCTCGCGGCGATCGATGCGAATCGCGCAAGCTCGCCGCCGAGCTCCTCCGCCGCCGTTCGATTCTCGACGGTGTCGGCGATCCAGGCGCGAATGCGAACCGGGGCGCTCGGATCATGCGCGAGCGGAGTGGCATCGCCGCCAACCGGCGGGGGGACGGTCGGCTCTGCGCTGGTGCCGGCGGGAGCGAGTCGCGCAAGGCGTTCGCTGATCGCCTCTGCAGATTCTGGATCGCAGGTGACAGAGAGTTCGAGCCAGCCGCCGTCGCTCAGTTGCGATCCTCGCCACTCGCCCGTGAGAACCGCTCGAGCGCCTCGCGCTGCTCTCGGCTCAGCTTCTTCGGCACCTCGACGGCAACAACGATGCGAAGGTCGCCACGTTGCGATGGTCGGCGAACGTTCGGCGCACCGCGGCCCTTCAGTCGAATCTCCGCGCCGGGCTGCGTGCCCGGCTTGATCTCCAGCTCCTCCTCGCCTTCGGCTGTGGGAATGAGGACGCGCGCGCCGAGCGCCGCCTGCGAGATGGAGAGTGGAATCTCGGTGATCAGATCGATCCCATCGCGGACCAGCTGCGGATGCTCTTCCACGGTCACCACCACGTAGAGGCTCCCTGCAGGTCCGCCGCGCCGACCCGCTTCGCCCTGCCCCGAGAGGCGGATCTGCGTTCCGTCGTCGACGCCCGGCGGGATGTCCACGCGGAGTCGCTTGCTGCCATTGAAGCGCCCCTCGCCACGACAGGCGGCGCACTGCTTCTCGATGATCTTCCCTTCGCCGGCGCACTTTGCGCACGGTGCGGAGACCGCCATCTGTCCGAGAAGCGTCTGGCGAACGGTGCGCACCTCGCCGCGACCACCGCAGCCATCGCAACTCTTCGTACCAGACCCCTTCGCCGCGCCGCTGCCGCTGCAGGTCTCGCATGCGACGCGCATGTCCAGGTTGACTTCGCGCGTTCCGCCGCGGATCGACTCGGCGAAGCTCACCTTCATGTCGAAGCGAAGATCGTCTCCCGGTGGCGGTCCGGTGCGTCGCGCCCCGCGCGCTGCGCCGCCGAAGAATCCTTCGAAGAGATCCTCGACCGAGCCGAAGTCGCCGCCGCCGGAGAATCCTCCCGAGAAGCCGCCGCCCGGGAAGCCGCCCGGAAACCCTCCGCGACCACCGGCGCCCGGACCGCCCGCTCCGCCGCCAACGCCCGCCTCGCCGAAACGGTCGTAGCGGGTGCGCTGCTCAGGATCCGAGAGCACCTGGTACGCGTCGTTCAGCTCCTTGAACTTCGCCGCGGCATCTGGTGCCTTCGAGACGTCGGGGTGGTGCTTCTGCGCCGCCTTTCGGAACGCCTTCTTGATGTCGTCGGCACTCGCCGTCTTGGAGACGCCGAGGATCGAGTAGAAGTCTCGTGCCATCGCGCGCCTACTTCAGCAGCAGCTTGCCGAGTCGGCTCACTGCGTGGCGATACCCGAGGAAACCGATCAGCGCCAGGAATCCGATGTCCGCGAGCATCAAGAGATTCAGGTCGCCGAAGATGAGCGAACGGATCAGGTGCGCGCCGCGCGTGAGCGGTGACAGCTCCACCACATAGCGAAGGGCGCCGGGATAGATCTCCACCGGGTAGAAGGTTGCGGAGAAGAGGAAGAGCGGCGTGAGGATGATGAAGATGAAGTCGAAATCCTTCCACGAGCGCATGTGGGTGGTGATGGCGAAGCCCGCCGCTCCGAAGGCGAAGCCGATGAAGATCACCGCGATCGGAGCGAGGAGTGCAAGGGGCGAGGCGACGAGGCCGAAGGCGAGCATCACGGCGAGGAAGGCGACGGAGTAGATCACGCCGCGCAGGTTCGACCAGAGCAACTCGCCCACCGCAAGGTCGCCGATGGAGACCGGCGTGGTGAGGATGGCGTCGTAGACCTTCGCGTACTTCAGCTTGTAGAAGACGTTGAAGGTCGAGTCGAAGATGGCGCCGTTCATGGCAGAGCTCGCGAGCAGCGCGGGCGCGACAAAGGCGGCATACGGTACCTCCACGCCGTTGTAGGTGAGGGTGCCGATCACGCCGCCGACGCCGAAGCCGATGCCGAGCAGGAAGAAGAGCGGCTCGAAGAAGCCGGTGACGATCATCAGCCACTGGCGACGATAGACGCGCACGTTGCGCTCGAAGACGGCAAACGCGCGTGGGGCGAGCGCCGCGATCACTTCAGCATCCTCCGGCGGAAGAGGATGGAGGCCACCACGGTTCCGCCGACGGTCCAGGCCACAAGGATCAGCGCATGTGCCAGCGCGTTCGGCGTCTCCACGCCGAGCGCAAGGCCGCGGGAGAGCGCCACTCCGTGTGCGAGCGGCGTACACCAGGAGATCACCTGTGCCCAATCGGGGAGGTTCTCGATGGGGAAGTAGGTCCCCGAGAAGAAGGTGAGCGGCGTGATCACCAGCCGGAAGATCACGGCGAATCCCTGGTCCGTCTTCTGGGTCACCGAATAGGCGGTCATCGGCGCCGCAAACGCGAGTCCGGTCAACGTGGAGATGCCGACCATGGCGAGCGCACCCTGCGCACTCGTGGCGATGCCCGCAAGAAAGATGACCGCGGCGAAGAATGCGGCCGAGAAGGCGACCTTGCCGCCCATGAAGGCGATCGCGCCCACCATGATGTCGGTCGGCTTGAGCGGCGTCGCGACCATGGAGTGATAGATGCGCACCCACATGATGCGCGCGAGGACCGGCCACGACGCCTCGCCGGTGCCGAACTGCATCGCCTGGCTCGCCATGAGCGCGGGGGCGATATACGCCACGTAGCTGACGCCCCCGGTGATCTCTGCCGCGCGGTCACCCACCAGCACGCCGAGGCCGATCCCGAGTCCGGCGAGCACGACGAGCGGCTCGATGAAACCCGAGAAGACCGACCCGATCCACTCGCGGCGATACACGGCCACCATGTAGCCGGTGACGTGTCGCCATCGCGTGGGGTGCGGGAGGTATGCGCCGATCGTGGAGGCGATCCCGCGAGAACGTCGCGGCGCGACCTGCGCCGCGCTCACTCGTCGAGGCTCCGGCCCGTGAGTCGAAGGAAGACGTCCTCGAGGCTGGATCGTCGGACCAGCCAGCTCTCCGGGGTGAGGCCGTTCGCGAGTGCGCGCGCGTGCGCCTCCTCGCCGTTTTCACAGCCGACGATCACGCGCTCCGCGAGTCGCTCGTACCGATCGCCGATCCCGTCGAGCGCCGCCTTGCTGAGGGAACTCGTCCCGTCGGGGAAGCGCAACTCGAGCACTTCACGCGATGCGTGTTGTTCGATGAGTTGGCGCGGCGAACCTTCGGCGACGATCTTCGCCTGGTCCATCACCACCAGACGATCGCAGAGCTGCTCCGCCTCATCCATGTAGTGCGTCGTCAACACGATCGTGGTCCCCGCGCGTTTGAGACGTTGGAGCGCGTCCCAGAGCAGGTGTCGCGCCTGCGGATCGAGACCGGTCGTCGGCTCGTCCAACATCAGGATGCGTGGCGCGTTGATGAGCGAGCGGGCAATCGAGAGTCGGCGCTTCATGCCGCCCGAGAGCGGCTCGACCTGGTCTTTGGCGCGATCGGACAACTGGAACAGATCCAAGAGCGCATCGGCGCGCTCCGCGATCTCTTTGTGCGCAAGGCCGAAGAAGCGACCGAAGACGAGCAGGTTCTCGCGCACGGTGAGCTCCTGGTCGAGCGTCTCCTGTTGGTGCACCACGCCGATCTGACCGCGGATGCGCGGACCATCGGTGTCCGGATCGCCGCCGAGGATGCTGAGTGCTCCCGCGGTGCGCGGCGAGACGCCCGCGATCATGCGCATCGTCGTCGTCTTCCCCGCCCCGTTGGGGCCGAGGAAGCCAAAGAACTCGCCGTCGCGGACGTCGAAGCCGATGCCGTCCACCGCCGTCCGCG
>CAINCM010000123.1 GCA_903847005.1 uncultured Chloroflexota bacterium
CGTCTCGAACGTAGTCGTGGTTCGCGCCGGTCCAGCGGTTCTCTGTGATGGATCGGAAGCCGGCACCGTTCTGATGGTCTTTTTCGAGTGACGTGAGCGTGGTGCCGTACTCGATGCCGAGGCGGCGAAGGTCGCAGAATCCGATCGCTTCGCAGGTGCACTGCAGGCAGCGCGTGCTCTCCGCCATCACGTCGGCCTTGCTGTACGGGATCTCGTACTGGATGTAGTCGTGCTTTCGCTCTTCGGCGCTGAGCGCCTTGAGCCTGCGTCGCGGCTCTTTCGTCTCGCCGGTGAACGGCACGATGCTGAGAAACTCTGGTTGTGGTTCGGCGAGCGTCTGACGGTTGCGGATCTCGCCGAGGTCGAGCCCCTTCAAATACGCGTCGGCGGCATAGGCGCAGCGACGACCGTCGGCGATCGAGGCGACGACGGTCGTGGCACCATTGCGCACGTCGCCGCAGCCGAAGACGCCGTCGCGCCCGGTCTGGAAGGTCACGGCGTCCGCCTTCAGTCGACCGTTCTTCGTGGGGCTCACCCCGTCGGCGCCGACGCTCGCCCAGGTCATGTCCGGCCCCTGGCCGATCGCCTTGAGGATGCGGTCGCACTCGATGATGAATTCGGTGCCAGGCGCCGGCTCGGGTCGGCGCCGACCCGATGCGTCCGGCGCGCCGAGCTGCATGCGGATGAACTCGAGGCCCTTGACGCGGTTCTTCTCGTCCACGATGACGCGCGTCGGTCCCGCCTGGAAGATGGCACGGGCCCCCTCTTCGATCATCTCGTGCACTTCGTCGGCGGCCGGCATGTCCTTCATGTCGCGTCGGTAGACGAGCGTCACCTCCTTCGCGCCGAGGCGGATGCTCGTGCGCGAGCAGTCCATCGAGGTGTAGCCGCCGCCGACCACCACCACGCGGCTCCCTTCGTGGTTCGGATACTCGAGGCCGAGCGCGGCGGTGTGCAGATAGTCGAGGCCGTCGATCACCCCTTCGGCATCTTCGCCCGGGATGCCGAGGTCGTTCGTGTCGTAGCAGCCGATCGCCACGATCACCGCGTCGTAGCCCTGCGCCTTCAGGTCGGCGGTGGTGAAGTCGCGACCGAGCATCTTGTTGCACTCGAATCGGCCGCCGAGTCGCGTGATCGACTGGTACTCGCCGTCGAGCACCTCGATCTTCGGCAGGCGGTACTGCGGGATTCCGTAACGCAGCATGCCGCCCGGCTCCGGATCCTTCTCGAAGATCGTGACGTCGTGGCCGGCAACCAAGAGGTAGAAGGCGGCGGATGCACCGGCGGGACCGGAGCCGATCACGGCGACGCGCTTCCCCGTCTTCGGCTGCAGTTCGAACGGAAGCGGCGGATCGATGTTCTCGTCCCACATCGCCTTCAGCACCTGATCGCCGGCGTAGCGGTGGCTGTCGCGGATCGCGATCGCTTCGTCCACTTCGTCGCGACGGCAGTGGTCCTCGCACGGCGCCGGGCAGACGCGTCCGAGGATGCTCGGGAACGGGATGGTGCGCTTGAAGATCCGCGCAGACTCGCGGAACTGCGACTCGGCGTTCGCCTTCAAGAATCCGGGGATGTCGATGTGGCTCGGGCACTTGTTCTGGCACGGTGGCAGGCAGTAGGCGTTGTGGTCGCTGAAGATCAGCTCCAGGTTGGTGCGACGGATCTCGCGCAGGCGATCGGTCTGCGTGGCGATCACCGCCGCAGGTTCCGCCTTTGCCGAACAGCTGATCTGCGGCGAGTCGCACCCCTCGACGTCGACGACACACATGCGGCAGGCGCCGAACCCCGGCAGCTTCGGGTCGTAGCAGAGGGTCGGCACCTCGATGCCGTTTGCGCGACACACCTCGAGGATCGTCTGGCCTTCGAACGCTTCGAGCTGCCTTCCGTCGATCTCCACATAGAACGTCGGCGTGCGCTGCGGGCGCTGCGGGCTGCGCGTGGAGAGCATCCGCTCGAGCGCCTGGCTCTCTGAGGTGGCCTGCGGCGCGGTGGCGTCAACTGGTGTCACGCCGCTCATCGGTCGCTCCATGAGGCCAGCCATCTACTTACTCCGTCCCGCTACTGCGCCGCTGCTCTGCGCGACACTGGTCGGATAAAACTCTTGTTTGAAGTATCGCATCCCCGTGAGGAGTGGGCTCGGCGTGAGTCGCTCGTGTGCGCAGAGCGCGCTGTCCGCAACATCTGCTGCGAGTGCCTGCAGTCGCTCCCCGTCCGCCGGGCCCGCGAGACCGTCGACAAAGCGCTGCCCGATCTCTGCAAGTCGCCGCGTGCCGATGCGGCAGGGGATCGTCTTCCCACAGGCTTCGTCGGCGCACCAACGCGTCAGCATGGCGGCGAGCTCTGGAATCGACACGCTCCCGTCGAGTGCGAGCAGCGCGCCCGAACCGATGTGCGCGCCAACCGCCGCGAGCCCGGCGCCGCTGTACGGCGTGCTGGCGAGCAGTTGGGCCGGAATGAAGCCGCCAGACGATCCACCCACCAGGAGCGCCTTGATTGCGGTTCCCTTTGCCGAGCCTCCCGCCACTGCGACGATCTCTGCGAGTGGCGTGCCGGTTGGAACCTCCAACACGCCGGCGTTCGCCACCGCGCCACCCACCTGCACGAGCACCGTTCCCGGTTCTGTTGGGTCGCCGATCTGTTTGAACGCCGCCGCGCCGTGTGCCAGGATCCACGGAACTGCGGCGAGCGTTGCCACGTTGTTGACCGCCGTCGGTTTGCCCAGGTATCCGACCGTCGAGGGATACGGCGGGGTCTGCTCCGGCTGGCCGCGCTTTCCTGCGAGCGCCTTGAGCAGCACCGTCTCTTCGCCGATCATGCTCGACCCTTGGAGGGGCACGACACGGATCAGCAGCTCTCGACCGCTTCCGAGCACGCTCGCTCCCAGGATGCCGTCACGCTCCGCGCTTGCGATGACCGCCTCGAGGGCACGGATCGCGTCGCTGTATTCCGCGCGGATCCCAATCAACGCTTCACGTGCGCCGACGCTGAGCGCAGCGATCGCGAGACCCTCGACGACACCGAGCGCGTTCTTCTCAAGGAGAAGTCGGTTTGCGAAGACGGCCGGGTCCGACTCGTACGCGTTTGCCACGGCGTATCTTCGGTCGGCCTCGCTGCTTGCAGTGGTGCGCCACTTCTCTCCCGTCAGGAAACCGCCTCCGCCGCGCCCGCGCAACCCGGCCTCGATGAGAGTCTGTGCCGTGGACGCACCGCCTGCAGCGAGCGCGGCGCGCAGCGCGCTCCACGGTGTCGTTGGTGGCGTCATGAGGATCTGCGACCAGCCCTTCGGTGCGCTCAGGAGCTTCACGCGGCGTACCTCCCGGCGAGTGCGGCGGCCCACGACTCGGCGTTGCGACTCGAAAGATCGCGCTGTGGCTCGCCGTCAATCACCACGAGCGGCGATGGGGCGTCGGGAAGATGTGTGGGGAGTGCTTCAAGGCGCAGGTTGCTCCACGGGATCGCCTGTCCAAACTCTGTTCCAAATTCAAACGAGAGCGTGTTGATCACTCGCCCGGTGCCAGCAACCAAGCAGTTTGCACAACGGCAGACCGCAATCGTACGGTTACGTCCAGGTTCAAACGTGAGGTGTTTGTAGAAGGTTGCGGTGCCATAGACCATGGCGTACCAGGCACCGGTGGCGCGACTGATGCGCTTCAGCGCATCGACCGGCAGGTATCCGTA
>CAINCM010000124.1 GCA_903847005.1 uncultured Chloroflexota bacterium
CGCCGATCGACCGCGCGGTTGCGGCCGAGATTGCGAGCGGAAGCTACGAAGGGGCGGTCGCACCCGGCGTCGCCGACGAGCGCGCCGCTGCAGCACTCGCCGCACGCCCAGAGCTTCGCGTGTTGCTGTACGCACCAGAACACCCGCAAGCCCCTGAACTCATCGGTCTCGGCGATGCGCTCTTGTTGCAGACCGCGGACCACGGCGCGATCGAACGAAGCGAGCTGCGGGTGGTGACAGAGCGCCGACCCACGCTGGAAGAGCTCACCGATGCACTCTTCGCATGGCGAGTCGTACGCCATGTTCGCTCCAACGCAATCGTGGTGGCGCGACATGCGAGCACGCTCGGCATCGGCGCCGCACAGGTGAACCGTCGCGTGGCGGTCGAGATCGCGCTGCAGCGCGCGGGAGATCGTGCGCGCGGCGCGGTCATGGCGTCCGATGCATACTTTCCGTTTGCCGAAGGGATCGCCGCCGCGGCGGCCGCAGGCATCTCCGCGGTGGTGCAGCCCGGCGGTTCGCGCCGCGACAACGCTGCGATCGAGATCGCGAATCGAAACGGGATGGCGATGCTGTTCACCGGGCGTCGTCACTACCGAAGGTAGGGTCAGTGGAGGAGACGCTGGTCGACCGCATCCGCGCGGAGATCGGCGAGCGCGGGCCGATCAGCTTTGCGCGATTCATGGAGCGCGCGCTCACCGAGCCGGGCCTCGGCTACTACATGGGCCCACGCGCACGCGCAGGGCGAGAGGGCGACTTCATCACCGCACCGGAGATGCACGGGATCCTCGGCTCCGCTCTCGCACGGCTGATCGCGCACACGTGGGAGCGGCTGGATCGACCTGAGCCGTTTCGATACCCCGAATACGGTGCAGGATCCGGCGCACTCGTGTGCGCCATCGTGGATCAACTCGTCAGAGACGCGTCGCCGCTCCTCGAGGCGTTGGAGATCCAACCGATTGAAATCAACGCGAACCGCAGAGAAGAGTTGACGGCAGCACTGCGCGATCGTGCGCTGCGTCGGCCGATGAACATCGTTCCTGTCGATGCAACTCCCATCGCGGGAGTTGTCGTGGCGAACGAATATCTCGACGCACTTCCGTTTCACATCTTCGTCGGACGCGCGGCGACCGCCCATGGCCTCGCAGAGCGTCGCGTTGGAGTCAATGCGCACGGTGCACTCGAATGGGTGGAGGCGCCGCTGAACGAATCCGAAGCTGAGCGAGTGCGCCAGCGGTTTGGGGCACCGCTTGCTGAGGGGCAGCGCGCAGAGGCCTGCTTCGCCGCCGACGCGTGGCCGCGCGAACTCACGCAGCGGATCAGCCACGGCCTCGCGGTGGTGATCGACTACGGCCGCGAAGGGGCCGAACTGCGCGATCCAACGATCCGCGCCGCGGGGACCGCACTCGCCTATCAGGGGCATCGCGCCACGGACAACCTCCTCGCAGACCCAGGGGGGCGCGACCTGACCGCCCACGTCGACCTGACCGCCCTGCGCGCGGCGGCCACCGCGTCGGGGCTCACCCCGATCGCCTCGACCAGTCAGGCGGCACTCATCGCGGGGGCGGGCCTCGACGACGAGATCGAACGGATCCGCCGGGGGCCAGAGGCGACTCTTGAAGGGGCGATCGCCCTGCGCTCGGCACTCGCACGGCTGATGAACCCCCGGAGCCTCGGCGGCTTCGCCGTCGAGCTCTTCGGCCTCGGCTCCGCTGAGCACGTTTCACGCCTCTCGGATGCGAGCAATCCGCTCCCGGGTGCGGCGGCTCCGATCCGCCCCCTCGTCTAGAATCCTCGCAGGATCCACCCTTCGCTCCGCACGGGGCGCGGCTCGGGAGCAGGGGTCCAACAGAGGAGCTGCATGAACGGACTCTGGTACGTCCTCGGCTTCGCCGGCGCAGGTGTCTCCTTCGTCTTCTTGACGATCGGGATCGCCTGGCTGATCTCCCACCGCACGCGCGGCAGCCGAGGGAAGCAGGTGCCGTACGAGTCGGGCATCGACACCTACGGCGACACCCACGGCCGCTTCGGCCTCTCCTTTTACCTCTACGCCCTCCTCTTCGTCGCGTTCGACGTCGAGATCGTCTTCATCTACATCTGGGCGCTCAACTTCCAAACGCTCCTCATCGAAGGCCTCGTCTCCATGGCGATCTTCATCGGCGTCTTGCTGATCGGCCTCGCGTATGCGTGGAGAAAAGGGGTGCTCGCATGGCGATGACCCGCGATCCGAAGAAGGCGCTGCAGGCACCGATCGTCACGCCGAACACGCTCTGGACGACCGACAACCCGCGCGCATACGGCGGCCAGCCGCTCGCCGAGCATCCGAACCTCGAGTTGGCGCGCTATGACGCCACCGGCGACGGTCGCGCGGACGATGCGCGTTGGAGCGGGGCGCTCGGCGCGATTCCAACAAAGGCAGACATCGTGCTCGACCTGATTCGCGCGAACAGCCTCTGGCCGCTGCTCTCCGGGCTCGCCTGCTGCGCGATCGAGATGATGTCGACCGCGACGCCGAAGAACGACATCGACCGCTGGGGGATGTTCCCGTTCCGCGCATCGCCGCGACAGGCCGACGTGCTGATCGTTGCGGGAACGCTCACCACCAAGATGGCAGAACCGCTCATCCGACTCTGGGAGCAGATGCCGGAACCGAAGTGGGTTGTTGCAATGGGCGACTGCACATGCTCGGGCGGACGCTACAAGCGAAGCTACTCCGTTGTGCAGGGGATCGATCGCGTGATGCCCGTCGACGTGTACATCCCAGGGTGTCCGCCACGACCCGAAGGTCTCATCTACGGCATGATGAAACTGCAGCAGCTGATCAAGGACCGTCGTGGGCACTGGCCGGAGCGCGCAATCGGCCCAACCGTTCCGGACGGAATCTAGTGGACCGCGCGCTCGCAACCGCACTTCAGGCGCGCTTCGGCCAAGCGCTGCTCGCCCCCGTCCGTCAACGATTCGACGAAACCGAGATTCGTGTCAGCATCGCCGACGCCGTCCCGACGCTGCGCGCGTTGCACGATGAGCCGGCGTTCGCCTTCGAGATGCTCATCGATCTTTGCGGTGTCGACACCGGCGAGGAGATGCAGGTGGTGTATCACCTCTCATCGTCTGAAAGCAGCGACTGGCTTCGTGTGATCGTCCCCGGCATCGACCGAAGCGCGCCGCGCGTGAACTCGCTCGTCTCGCTCTGGCCGGGCGCGGAGTGGATGGAGCGCGAGGCGTACGACATGTTCGGCATCATCTTCGAGGGGAACCGCGACCTTCGCCGCATCTACATGCCGGAAGACTACGCGAGCCACCCGCTGCGGAAGGATTTCTATCTAGCAGACGACGCGTCGCGCTCTCCTGCCGCCGGCGTCCGCAACATGGAGCGCGTGGGCACGCCCGCTGACGCCACGCGCGGCACGGCGCTCCGAAAGAGCCCGGGGGCATAGTCGTGACCACGCCGCTGACCAAGCCGTCGCTCGACGATCCGAGGATCGCGATCCCC
>CAINCM010000125.1 GCA_903847005.1 uncultured Chloroflexota bacterium
CCCCCGTCCGCCTCCTTGGCGGCCGCCGCGTCGGCGGCGAGAGGGTTGTACTCCTCCTCGGGAGCCGGCTTCTCCTCCGTGAGGAGGGCGACCAGCTGCGACACGTCGTCCTGTGGGCCGGCGGCCTCCTCCGTCTGGAGGAAGACGTTGAAGTCGTCCTGGCCGAAGTCGGCTGGCAGCTCCCCTCCTGCGAGGGCCGCGGCGGCGCGGAGCTTCTCCTCCGCCTTGCGCTTGGCAACGGCGTCAGGTGCACCTGTCCCCGCTGGGATCAGCTTGCCGATGATCACGTTCTCCTTCAGGCCGACCAGGCGATCTTGCGCCCCTGTGATCGCCGCCTCCGTGAGCACTCGCGTGGTCTCCTGGAAGGAGGCAGCGGCGAGGAAGCTCTCGGTATTGAGTGAGGCCTTTGTTACACCCAGCAACTGCGGCTGGGCGGTGGCCGGCTCGCCTCCTTCGGCCAAGACTCGGGCGTTCTCACGCTCGAACTCGAGGCGGTCTGCAAGCTCCGTCGGCAGGAGGCGCGTGTCACCCGGATTGTCCACTCGCACCTTGCGCAGGAGCTGGCGGACGATGATCTCGATGTGCTTGTCTGAGATTGTTACACCCTGGCTGCGATAGACCTTCTGAACCTCCTTGACCAGGTAGCTCTGAACCTCAGCGCGCCCACGGACCTCCAGCAGCTCCTGTGGGTCGAGCGGACCGTCGGTCAGCGGGTCGCCGGCGCGCACCTTGTCGCCGCTCTTCACCAGCAGCTTGGCGTTGTGCGGGATCGGATACTTGGAGGCCGGAACCACGTCTTCGGCGCGGATCACGAGCCCGTCCTTCGACTTGACCAGCATCCCCTTCACGGGTGCCGTCAGGTCGCCCTGGGTCGCGGAGGTGCCGATCAGCTGACCGGCCTCGACAAGATCTCCCTCGCGCGCGGTGATGGACGCATCGATCGGAAGGTCGAGCTCCACCTCATACACTTCACGGTGCGTGACCTCAACCACGGTGCCTGCTTCGCTGCGAACAACCTCTACCACGCCATCAATACGGCTGATCTCGGCCTTCCCCTTCGGCTTGCGCGCCTCGAAGAGCTCTTCGACGCGAGGCAGGCCGGCCGTGATGTCCACGCCAGCAACACCGCCGGTGTGGAACGTGCGCATGGTCAGCTGTGTGCCCGGCTCGCCGATCGACTGTGCCGCCATGATGCCGACGGACTCACCGAGCGCGATGATCTCGCCAGTGGCAAGGTTTCGACCGTAGCAAGCCTGGCATACCCCTGCAGGGGCAACGCAGCTCAGCGGCGAGCGCACGTCGACTGACTTCGCGCCGCTGGCTGCAAGGGCTGCAGCGAGCGACTCGGTCAACTCGGTGCCACGCGCAATCTTCTCGCTTCCTGCCTTCATGTCCGACGCGGCAAGGCGGCCAACCATGCGACGTGCGAATGCGGCACGCAGCTCAGGCGCGTCGTGGTGGTCGTCGCTGATCGGCCACTCGCTCCCGATGATCTCCGCGGTATCCGCAAGCGTGATCTCTGTCGCCTCGAGCGTGCCGCAATCGGCGATGCGGAC
>CAINCM010000126.1 GCA_903847005.1 uncultured Chloroflexota bacterium
CACCGTCACCTGCTCGACGTTGCGAGCCTCTCCTGGAGCGAACTGACCCGGTTCCTCTCGACGACCGAGACGGCACGCCAGATCCTGGGCTCCGCGTCCGGTCGCACCGATGCACTCAAGGGGATCAACGTCACCACGCTCTTCTACGAGGCGTCGACGCGGACGCGCATCTCCTTCGAGAACGCGGCGAAGGCGCTCGGCGCGAACGTGAACAGCGTTGCGGTCGCCAGCTCCTCTGTTGGGAAAGGGGAGTCGCTCGTCGACACGGTGAAGACCCTTCGCGCCCTGGGGAGCAACGTGATCGTGTTGCGTCACGAGCGTGCGGGTGCCCCCTGGCTCGCGGCTCGAGTCTTCGACGGCTCGATACTCAACGCGGGCGACGGCTGGCATGCACATCCAACCCAGGCGCTGCTCGATCTCTCCGTCTTGGTGCGACGCATCGGCGCAAAGGACGGCACGCTGAAGGGGCGCCGCGTCGCGATCATCGGGGATCTCCTCCACAGCCGTGTGGCGCGCTCGAACCTGCACACGCTGCGCGCGGCAGGCGCCGAGGTACGACTCGCCGGCCCCGCGTCGCTGACCCGCGGATTCAGGGAACTTGCGGAGCGAAGCGGCGGGGCGACCCTCTTCTCGTCGCTCTCGGAGGCGCTCGACGGTGCCGACGCGGTGATGGCACTGCGCATCCAACACGAACGGCTCGGCGAGGGCGAGGTGAGTTCACTCGAGTCGTATCGCGAGTCGTGGGGGCTGACAGAGGAGCGGATCGCGTCGACCGCTGCGCGCGGATGCGTGGTGCTGCACCCGGGTCCCATGAACGAAGGGGTGGAGATCGACCCGGACGTTGCCGACGGACCACGCAGCCTGATCTTGGAACAGGTCGCCGAAGGGATTCCCGTGCGCATGGCGGCGCTCTGGCGCACCGTGCGCGGCGATGCGCCACTCGCCGTGCCGGCGAAAGCCAAGGGGAACGCATGAGTCGACCGCGCGCGGAACGCACGCTGCTCGCGGACCACTGGGTCGTGGACCCGGCGAGTCGGCGGGCAGGCGTGGCCACGATCGAGGTCCACAGCGGCAAGGTGTCGCGCCTGGAGTGGCGCGACGGCGTTGCCGACGCACGACGCGTCTTCATCGAGGGCGGCGAACCCGGGGCGAAGGATCCGAAGCGTCTCGTGCTCCCCGCACTGGTAGATCTCCACGCCCACTTCCGACAGCCAGGACCGAACGCGTCTGAGGATGTGGCGAGCGGCGAGGCGGCCGCCGCACACGGTGGATACGGCGCCGTCGCACTGATGCCGAACAGTGAGCCTGCCGCCGACCACCCCGCGATACTCCGAGAGCTCACCCGCTCAGCTGCGCCTCGTGGCCTCACGCTGATGCCGATTGCGGCCGCAACGCTCGGCCGGGCCGGCGGCGCTCTGTCGCCCATGGCAGATCTTGCCGCCGCAGGCGCTGTGGCCTTCAGCGACGACGGGAGCCCGATCGCCGACCCTGCACGTTTCCGCAGCGCACTGATCACGGCCGGCGCGCTCGGACTGCCGCTCATCGAGCACTGCGAAGATCCCGCGCTCACCAAAGGTGGCGAAGCGGCGGATGGGCTCGTGGCGACCACCCTCGGACTTCGCCCGTGGCCCGCTGCGGGCGAGATCAGCGCCGTGGTGCGCAACATCGCGCTCTTGCGCGACGCGATTCGAGACGAGCCGCGCGCACGCCTCCACCTCACGCATCTCTCTACTGCGCAGGCGCTCGATGCCGTTCGCGCGGCGCGCGCCGAGGGGCTCCCCATCACGTGCGACATCACGCCACACCATCTTGCCCTCACCGATGCGTGGATCGCGGGCGATCAGCGCTGGGCGTGGGAGTACAGCGATGAGCGCCCCGCGACGCTGTCGCCGACCGCTGACGCCTACAACAGCAACCTGCGCGTCTGCCCCCCGCTGCGCAACGCAAGGGATGCGGCCGCCTGCCGTGCCGCGCTCCGTGACGGCACCGCATCCGCGATCGCAACGGATCATGCACCGCACTCGCGCGAGAAGAAAGAGGTGGAGTTCGGCCTGGCTGCGAACGGCATCGCGGGCGTGGAGACGGCACTCAGCGTCGCGCTCGCGGCGCGTGCGGCGGGCGAGCTGCCGCTTTCGCTTGTGGCCGCGTTGATGACAACGGGCCCCGCCGCGGTCCTGAATCGGCCAGAGCTCGCGCGCGGGTTGGCGGTTGGTGGCGCAGCGAAACTTCTCGTGGTCGACCTTGCGGCAACGTGGGTGCCGAGTCGGAAGACTCTCGTCGGACGCAGCATCAACACAC
>CAINCM010000127.1 GCA_903847005.1 uncultured Chloroflexota bacterium
GCAGCCAAGGTGACTCGCTCCGCCCTTCAGAATGCGGCCTCGGTAGCCGCCATGGTGCTCACGACAGAGGCCGTGGTGAGCGACATTCCGGAGAAGAAGGAGCCGGCAGCCCCTGGTGGTCACAGCCACGGCGGGGAGATGGACTTCTAGTCGGCAGTTCGTTCGACGTTCTGCGAGGGTCCTCGGCGCGGCCGAGGACCCTCGCCCGTTTCTGAGGCTCTGGGGTACGACTCTGTGGAGCCGAAGAACCCTGGCGCGTGATGGGCGAGCGGTAGAATCCACGCGTGAGCCTCCCCTCAGATCCCACGGCCGACACCCCGACATCGAGGTCGTCCGATCCCAGCCGCCCAACCGAGGGAGCAGGGGGGGAGGAGCGAGAGCAGCGGATCCTCGGCCCGCTGAACGAGGCGCAACGACGGGCGGTCACAACCACAACGGGCCCTCTCCTCGTTCTGGCCGGTGCCGGATCGGGGAAGACGCGCGTCATCACGCATCGCATCGCCTGGTTGATCGAGCATGAAGGTGTTGCGCCGTGGCAGATCTTGGCGGTGACCTTCACCAACAAGGCGGCGGCCGAGATGCGCGAACGCCTCGAGGAGATGATCGGCGAGCGATCGCGTGACGTTGCCATGGGCACCTTCCACAGCCTCTGCGTCCGCATGCTGCGACGAGATGGCGAAGCCATCGGTCTGCCGAAGGAGTTCGCAATCTACGACGCGGACGACCAGGCACGCGTCATCAAGGGCTTTCTCAAGGAGGATGACCTCCCCGCCTCAGGCTCGACAAAGCCGAGCCTGATCCTCGGTGCAATCAGCCGGGCGAAGAACGACGGGATCAGCCCAGACCAGATGGAAGACCTCGCCGTGACGCATCATGAACGGCTTGTCGCGGGTTATGCGCGCCGATACGCGAAAGAGCTGAAGCGACTCGAGGCGCTCGACTTCGACGACCTGTTGATCGAAGGGTTGCGGCTGCTGCAGGAGGCACCCGCAGTCGCAGAGCGATACCGCACGAAGTGGCAGTACCTGCACGTCGACGAGTACCAGGATACGAATCGGATCCAATACGCATGGATCCGCGAACTGGCGTCGGGTCACGGCAACCTCTGCGTCGTGGGGGATGACGACCAGTCCATCTATTCATGGCGCGGGGCCGACATCCGCAACATCCTGGACTTCGAGCGCGACTGGCCGAAGGCGGAGGTGATCGCGCTCGAGCAGAACTACCGGTCCACGCAGTCCATTCTCGATGCAGCGCACGGCGTGGTCTCCAACAACCGCGGCCGCAAGGCGAAGAGGCTCTGGACGGATCAAGCAGGCGGACTACCGATCCCCGTGTACGGTGGCTTCGATGCAGAAGACGAGGCGTCGTGGATCGTGCGGCGAGTCGAAGAGCATGCCTCCCCGCGAAAGGTGCGAGGCGGCGGTTCCATGGACGTCGCTGAATCGTACGGGAGCATGGCGATCCTCTACCGAACGAATGCGCAGTCGCGCGCCCTAGAGGAGGCGCTCCTCCGCGCATCGATTCCATATCAGCTGATTGGCGGCACCCGCTTCTATCAGCGTCGCGAGGTCAAAGACGCCCTCGCCTGGTTGCGCGTCCTGCGAAGCGACAGCGACCGCATCTCGTTTGAGCGGATCATCAACGTGCCGCCGCGTGGCATCGGGGAGAAGACGCTGGAGCTGCTGCGGGCGGCGAGCGCGCCGCGTCCAGACGCGCCGGACGGTGTGCCCTTCGGACGAGTGGTCGCGGCGGCGGGCCGCGGCGAGCTGATCGGCATTGCTCCGAAGGCGCGGAAAGCGCTGGCAGACGTGGACGGACTGATCTCGCGACTTCGTGGCCGCCTTGCGCTCATCGAGCTCCCCGAGCTGCTGGATGCGCTGTACAGCGAGACCGGGCTCCGTGCCCACTTGGCGAACGAGGGCGTCGAAGGCGAGGAGCGTTGGGCGAACCTGCTCGAGCTGCGTGGGATCGCCGGTCGATTTCTCGAACTGGAACCGCTCGACGCACTCGACCGCTTCCTCGAAGAGACGGCGCTCGTTGCAGATCAAGATGCGATCGAGGATGAGGGCGAGCGAGTGACGCTCATCACGTTGCATGCGGCAAAGGGGCTCGAGTGGCCGACAGTGTTCATCACGGGACTCACCGAGGGGCTCTTCCCGCACAGTCGCGCGCTCATGGATGAAGAACAGATGGAGGAGGAGCGGCGCCTCTGCTATGTCGGGATCACGCGCGCGAAACGCCGCCTGACGCTGACCTATGCGATCCGACGCGGCTGGGGCGACGGGGAGGGGGCGCCCTCGCGATTTCTAGCCGAAATCCCAGAGGAGCTCCTCGAGGTCGCCAACGATGACGACCCGCGGACGGAGGGCAGCACGCGTTTCGGCCGTGGCGTTGCGGGCTATCGATCCGCACGCGGCGGCTTTGCGAATGGCGAGGCCTGGCGCGAAGGGAGCGGTCGCCCAGGAGCACCAGACGGTCCGTTTGCCCCCGGGCGCGATCTCGAGGCGAAGCGGCGCGCCTTTGGGGCGGGCGCGCGCTCCGGCTCACTCCGGCCTCCCGATCACGACGATGGCGTTGACGCCCCCTCGTTCGATCCGGACCACGACGAGTTGTCCCCCACACGACCGATCGGTCGCATCCCCCCGTGGGCGACCGGCCGCAGGTCGGCGGGAGGCGCCCAGGCAGATCGGGACACCGTTTCGACAGAGGAGACACCGTCGCTGCCGCAGCGAAGCGCACGCCCGGCACGTGTGCGGATCCCCGGA
>CAINCM010000128.1 GCA_903847005.1 uncultured Chloroflexota bacterium
AGCGACTCCCCTTTCCCAACAGAGGAGCTGGCGACCGCAACGCTGTTCACGTTCGCGCCGAGCGCCTTCGCCGCGTTCTCGAAGGAGATGCGCGTCCGCGTCGACGCCTCAAAGAAGAGCGTGGTGACGTTGATCCCCTTGAGTGCATCGGTGCGACCGGACGCGGAGCCCAGGATCTGGCGTGCCGTCTCGGTCGCCGAGAGGAACCGGGTCAGTTCGCTCCAGGAGAGGCCCGCAACGTCGAGCAGGTGACGGTGGGTGGCTGATGTGGGCGACATTGGCGTCCCCCGCCCTTCCGCGCTCAGCCCTTCGCCTTCGCGGCCGCCTCGTTGGCGGCAAGATGCTCGGCGAGCAGCTCCACCTTCACGAGATCGTCGCCATCGAACTCCTTTACGCAGACCCGCACCACCTCTTCGCTCGTCGTCGGGATGTTCTTTCCCACGTGATCGGCGCGGATCGGAAGCTCGCGATGTCCGCGATCGATGAGTGCAACCAGGCGAATCGCCTTGGGGCGGCCGTAGTCGATCAGCGCGTCGAGCCCTGCGCGGATCGTGCGACCCGTGTAGAGGACGTCGTCGACCAATATGACGGTCTTGTCCGTGATGTCACCCGGGATGCTCGTGCCGCGATGCACCGGGGCGACCGAGATGGTGGAGAGGTCGTCGCGATAGAAGCTGATGTCGAGCGTGCCGTACTCCACGTCGACTCCTTCGTGCTCCTTGATCGCCTGGACGATCACCTTCGCGAGCGGGACGCCGCGACGCTGGATGCCGACGATGACGAGGCCCGTGGTCCCCTCTTTCTCGACGATCTCGTGGGCGATGCGGATGAGAGCGCGGCGGATCTCTTCCGCGTTCATGACCATGCGTGCCATCTGGGTCTCCTCTCTCCCGCCGGCCGATCTCTGCCGACCACGTCGCGGGTGCCGCCGAATGCTAGCAGGGGGCTAGGTGAGCGCCCGGCGCAGTTCCGCCGCCGCCTCCTCTGGAGCGATCGGGACCACGGGGACACCCGAGGCCAACTCGAGCCCGCCGATCGGTCGAAGGCGCGGATGCAGCTCCCAGTGCCAGTGATAGGTGAGGTCCACACGCTCGCGCAGCGGCGCGGTATGGAGAAGCAGGTTGTACGGCGGCATGCCGATCGCACGTAGCGCCTTCACCGCCGCCTGCAGTGTCTCCGCAAAGCCGCGCAGTGTTGCCGTGTCCACATCGCCGAAGTCGGCCGCGTGGTTGTTCGGAACGATCCACGTCTCGAACGCCGAGCGGCTCGCGAACGGCGCGATCACCGCGCCATACGGATCGCGATGGATCAGGCGTCGACCGCTCGCCACTTCGTCCTGCACCATGTGGCAGAAGGCGCACCCGCCCGCACGAATGGAGAGCCGCGCCGCACCGCCGATCTCTTCGGCGAGTCGGTGTGGAACCTGCGGCAGGTCGTACGCCTCGAAGCAGAGATGATCGGTCATGGCGCCGGCCTGCGCCGCCGCATTGCGAACGAACTGTATGTACGCCGTGCTCCCCAGTTCGCGCCCCGCGCGGATCTGTTCGCGGATCGCCGCGAGGAAGTCCGTGACCAGCGGCGTCGGCACCTCGTCGAGCTCGCCGTGCTCGCCGCGGGGGGCGATCAGGGTGGACCACGATCCGGCGCGATCGACATCGCTCAACGTCATGAATCCGGACTCTCCGGCTGCCGCGTCCGTCCGCGTCCCAACCGAGTGGAACGCACCCTGGCGCAGCATGCGTCGCGAGATGGCGCTCGCCTCGCCCTGCTCGCAGTTTCCGCACGTGGCGCCTCGCGCTCCCGAGAGCCGCGCTTCGCTGAACCGCTCCGGCTGAAACTCGCGATCCACGACCGTCGCCGACCACCACCCGGTGATCTCGTCGCGCCGCAGCTCCCACATCCCGCCGCCGCTCATCCGCCCGCACCGCCCATCGCCGCCATCGTAGCGGGGACCAGGTACGCGCCGATCGCCGCCGCGTACGCGCGCGCCGCCACGTCCGCAACCTCCGCGACCGACGGCGCATCTGCTCCCACCGCCGCACGATCGCCCGCCGCCACCGCCGCCCAGTCGCGCTCGAGCGCGATCGAGGTGGAGACCATGCCGGCATGGCCGCACGGATTGATCAAGGTGAACGCCTCCAGATCGCGCCCGACGTTGAGCGCGAGGCCGTGCCACGCCACGCCGCGCTCTACGCGCACGCCCACCGCGCCGATCTTTCGCTCGCCGACCCAGCAGCCGGGCGCGCCGTCGCGTCGCTGCGCAAACACACCGTAGTGCGCGCACGCCGCAATGAGCGCCCCCTCCAGCGCCGCAATGTGCTGTCGCAGCGTGATCCCCGCGGCGCGCAGGTTGACGATCGGATACGCCACCAGATGTCCTGGGCCGTGGTACGTCACCTCACCGCCGCGCTCCACCCGCCGCAGGGCAATCCCGCGCGCCGCGTACTCCTGCTCAGATAGATGGAGGTGCTCGCTTGTGGCGTTCTTTCCCAGCGTCAGCACCGGCTCATGTTCGAGCGCAAGGAACGCATCCGCGCCGCGCCCGCCCACGCGCTCTTCAACGATGCGCCGTTGGAGCGCGTGCGCCTCGTCATAGCCGACCCTTCCGAGCCAGCGGTATTCAATCGGCTGCGATGCGCTCTCCATGGCCTGAGCGTAGCCTCCCCCACTCCCCATGCGCTATCCTCACCCCCCACGCGGGAGTAGCTCAGTTGGTAGAGCGTCTGCTTCCCAAGCAGAAGGTCGCGAGTTCGAACCTCGTCTCCCGCTCCACTCCCTGCACCGCACTACACTGCCGCCATGGCGAAAGACGGGAAGCAGAACCTAGAGAGCGCGGCGATCGACACGATCGCCGTCCACGCCGGTGAGGGTGCAGACCCGACGACCCGCGCCCACAATCTCCCCATCTACCAGACGGCCACGTTCACATTCGAGACGGCCGATGAGAAAGAGGCGGCGGTCGACGGCGCCCTGGCGTGGGAGCCGAAGCACTACTTCTACACCCGGACGAACAACCCCACCACCGCGGCGTTGGAGGA
>CAINCM010000129.1 GCA_903847005.1 uncultured Chloroflexota bacterium
CGGTTCATCGTCGAATTTGTAGCCGGGGCCGCCCGTCCCAGTGCCGGTCGGATCGCCACCTTGGATGACGAACCCCGGTACCACGCGGTGGAAGATCACCCCGCTGTAGAAGCCCTTGTTGGCGAGCGACACAAAGTTTTCGACCGTCTTCGGCGCAGCGTCGTCGAGCAGCTCGAACTCGATGTTGCCGAGGGTCGTCTCGATGACTGCAGTGGCCATGGATCCTCACTTCTGCGGCAGCGCCGCCTCTGTCGGCCCACTGCCGACGCCTGCGCTGAGTCTACCCGTCTCCGCCCTACGGCGCGGGGCTGCGCACCGTGGTGCTCAAGATCGTGACCGGGACAACGGGGCGGTCTTCCTGGTCTCGCTCCACCGCGGCGATCGCATCGACAACATCCATGCCAGCGATCACTTCGCCGAGGATGGCGTACGTTCGAACGCTCTCGAGTGGGCCGGCGGCGCCGTCATCCAAGACGATGAAGAACTGGCTCCCTTGCGAGTTTGGCGCTGCGCTGCGTGCCATGGCAAGGACGCCGCGTCGATACTCACCGAGCACCGCCTCATCTCTGATCTTGTAGCCAGGGTCGCCCATCCCGGTTCCAGTCGGGTCTCCGCCCTGGATCACAAACGGGGTTCCATCTTGCATGTAGGCGATGCGGTGGAAGATGACGTTGTCATAGAAGCCGCACTCGGCAAGTGCCACGAAGTTTCCGACCGCGATCGGAGAGAGATCCGCTTCGAGGAGGAGGGTGATCTCGCCCATGGAGGTGCTCATGACGATCTCGCGCTGTTCGCCCGCAGCGAGCGCCGCAGGTTCCGACGTTGGGCATTCACCTGTTGTTGGACGCGTCGACTGCGCTGCGCCGTTCTCGCTGCATCCCGCAAGCGTCAGCAACGCGGCGAACGCGGCGACCAGGACGGTGCTGCGACAAGGTTTCATGCGCGCATTCTAGGGGAGGTTGCTACTCGGCCGCGCGCGCGATCGCCTGGGCCTCTTCGAAGTCGATCGCACCAGAGAGGAGCGCCTCGCCGAGGATGAGTGCACTCACTCCCGCATCGCGCAGCCGACGCACGCCGTCGAGATCCGTCACGCCTCCCGCGACGCTCACCTCGATCGATGGATAGCGCCGCCCGATGTCGCTGAGACGACCGAGTTCAGCCACCCCGCCGCCGTGGCTCATGACCACGCGGCTGATTCCGGCGGAGACGAGCTCCCCCAGCAGGTCGTCGAGTGTTGGGATCGCCGCGCGCTGCCACGGAAACCCGGCGATGCGATCAGGGCGGGGATCGAGGCCGACCGCGAGCCAAGCGCCCGCCGCCGCCGCGCACGCCGCAAGGAGGGGAGGCCGGTCGAGGAGGGCCGCGCCAACCACCACGCGGGTGGCACCGGTCGCGAAGACGATCTGGATTGCCTCAGGCGAGTCGACGCCACCTGCGATCTGGAGTGGCGTCGCAACACGCCCTGCCACGGCGCCGATCGCCGCGAGGTTCTGCGGGGTCCCCGCACGTGCGCCATCGAAGTCGACGAGATGGATGAGTGTGGCGCCGCGATCCACGAAGTGTCGCGCAATGCGCGCCGGCTGATCCGTTGGCGCTCCGACGCCGGTTGCCGCACCGGGCCAGAAGACGATGCGCGATCGTCCGCCGTCGAGATCGATGGAGGGAACGATGCGCATGTATCAGCGCGCCTGCGCTACGCGGAGGCGGCGAGCGCTTCGGATGACGCCTTGATCACCTTTTGGATATCCGCCTCGTCCACACCGTAGTGCGTGACGGCGCGAATCTGACCGTGGGTATAGGCAACCATCAGGACACCGCGCTTCTCGAGTTCGTCGAGGAATCTCTCGCGCCGCTTCAGGCCGCCCTCGACCTTGAAGATGACAAAGTTCGTCACCACGCGGTTCGGGTCGAGGCGATCACCCTCTGGTTGTGCGTTGTGTCCTGGCGAGATGACGCCCTTCATGTCTGCGAGCGCCTCGGCGAGCACGCGCGCGTTGGCATGATCTTCGGCAAGTCGCTTGACGGTTCCCTCTGGGCCATCGGACAGCGCAACGAGCCCCGCCGCGGCGAGGATGCCGACCTGGCGCATGCCGCCACCGAGGAGCTTCCGCGCGCGCCGCGCCTTCCAGATGAAGTCTTTCGTGCCGACCACGACGCTGCCGATCGGCGCGGCGAGCCCCTTGCTCAGGCAGAAGGTCGCGCTGTCCGCATCTTCGACAAGCTCGCGCGCACTCACGTCGAGTGCGACGACGGCGTTGAAGAGGCGTGCCCCGTCGACATGGATCGGGATCCCAGCGGGCTTCAGCGCCGCGCGCAGCCTCTGCATGTACGCAGGGGCGATCGGTCGGCTGAACGTGTGGGCGTGGCAGTTCTCGACGACGACAAGGCTCGTGATCGCCGAGTGCGGGTCGGTTGCGTCTTGAATCGCGTCGACAACGGCGTCGATTGGCATCTCGCCGTCTGGCGTCTCGGATACCGGCCGAAGCCCGGCGCCGGCGACGACGGCGTAGTTTGCCGCTTCGTCGTTCGGGATGTGCCCTTCGGCCGGGGTGATGATCTCTCCGCCACGGGGAACGTGCGCCATCACGCTGACGAGATTCCCCATCGTTCCGGAGGCGACGAAGAGGCCCGCCTCCTTGCCGAGCAGATCGGCGGCACGCGCCTCGAGCTCGATGACGGTGGGGTCGTCTTCGAAGACGTCGTCACCCACCTCGGCGTTTGCCATGGCGCGACGCATGTCGGGGGTCGGGTGGCTGACGGTGTCCGAGCGTAGGTCGATGCGGCCTGAGCCTCCCGCTCGTTTCGCCGCATCAGCACCGTATCCCATGGTCGGATCCTACCCCCTCTGGTAGGCTTCGCAGTCCTGTCGCGGACCCGTGGTGTAGCGGCCCAACATGCCAGCCTGTCACGCTGGAGATCGCCGGTTCGAATCCGGTCGGGTCCGCCAGGAGACTCCAACCTCTCGTCGGCTACGATCGCGTCATGCCTCGAGAGATCCCTGTCAGCGACGGTTTCCCGCCAAGCGAACGCACGCGTGTCCGTCGGCTCCCCGAGCGCGGTTTGTACGAGCGCAGCGAGATCTACCCAGTCGTGGACGCCGCACTCTCGTGCACGGTGGCATACCTCTTCGATGGCCGTCCGATCGCCACGCCGACCGCCCACTGGCGCGACGGGGATCGTCTCTACTGGCACGGCTCGGCGGCAAGCCGTTTCCTCAAGAGCGTGATCGGCACCGAAGTCTGCGTCTCTATCCATCTGACGGACGGCATCGTCTTGGCACGAAGCGGCTTCGACAGCTCCATGAACTACCGCTCCGCCACGCTCTTCGGGATCTGCGAGGAGATCACCGGCGCGGAGAAGGTGGCGCAGCTCGACGCCTTCGTCGAAAAGCTCGTCCCCGGTCGATCCAAAGAG
>CAINCM010000130.1 GCA_903847005.1 uncultured Chloroflexota bacterium
ACTCCCCGCGGATCTCGAAGGAGTGTCGGGGCTCATCCTTCCCGGCGGCGAAAGCACCGCCATGCGCAGGCTCTACGAGCGCTGGAACCTGGTTGCGCCGATCAAGGCACTTGCGGCGCGTGGCGCACCGATCCTTGGCACCTGCGCCGGGGCGATCCTGCTCGCAACCAAGATCGCGGACGGCGATGCGCCGGTGCTCGCGCTCGTCGACATGGAGGTGCAGCGCAATGCGTTCGGGCGCCAGCTCGATTCGTTCGAGACGTCACTCACGATGCAGAGCCTGAAGCCGGGCGGCGGCAGCACGCCGCTGCGCGCAGTCTTCATTCGTGCACCGGAGATCGTTCGCGTCGGACCCGCGGCGAGCGTGGTGGCGCAGCTGCCTGACGGGAGGATCGTTGCCGCACGACAGGGGAACGTGGTCGGCATCGCCTTTCACCCGGAGATCGCGGGTGAGACCCGTCTTCACCGCTGGCTCGCAGATCAGGCGGGTCAGCACGCACGTCGTGCCTGAGCCAATCGTCGAACCAGCACCTCGTGTCCGTCTTGCTCGAATCACCGACCTTGCGGCGCTCGTAGAGATCTCTCGCCGCGCGCAGCGAGCGGCGCATGACGATGCGGCGGCGATCCGCTCGCTCGGTCTGCCGATCGCGCCGGCGGCTCTCAGCCTCTACCAGCTCTTTCGCATGCCGCTCAGCCTGATCCGCTCCTCGGATGCCATCTGGGTGCATCAGCGCGGCCCAACGCTCGATGGCCTTGCTCGAGTCGAGCGCGAACCCCACGGGGACTGGACGATCGTCGAGCTCGCCGCCGTAGATGACGCGGCGCGTGCGCGACTCGTCGCGCGCGTGGTGCGCGAGGCGGGTCGGCACGGCGTGGTGCGAATCCATGTTGCCTGCAGAGACGATGCGGGGACACTGCGACTGCTGAGTGCCTCCGGATTTCAGGTCTACGCTCGTGAGACGCTCTACGCGCGTCACCTGAACCCAACGGAACCGCTGGCGACGACTGCGCCTGCGGCCGCGCGCCAAGGTCGCGTTGGCTCGCCGCTGCGTGCAGCGCAGGCGGCTGACGCGGCGCGCATCGCGCAGCTGATTGCGCGCATCACGCCGCCCGCCGTTGCGCGCGTGGAGATCGTCGATGCACGCGAGTGGGAGCGGGCCGCGGCAGGCGAGTGGATCCCGCGCGCGAGCATCAGTCCGCTTCTTCGCCTGGTCGACGGACGCTCGTTTGTTGTCGACGGTGAGGCGGGCGAGATCGGCGGCTGGGTGCATCTGGGGATCGCACACGAGCCAGGCGAGGAGCACGCACACACCATGCGAGTTGTCACGCTCCCAGGTGTCGACCCCGCCCCGTTGATTTCCGCGACCCTTGCCGAGGCGACCGCGCGCGCCCCGCGTGCCGAGGGTGCCGCGGGCGCGATCCTTGCGGTCGTTCGCAGCTATGAGAGCGGGCTCGGCGGCGCGCTGCGCGCGCATGGATTTTCGGAGATCGCCGATCTTCGGCTTGCCGTCCGCGACGCACGTGCCCGCGTGACGGCCCCTGGGATGGTCCCCGCGATCGGATAGCCCGTTCCGCTCGACTGGCCGTCGCGCTAGGATTCTGGCAATGAGCCTTGCCAACAACCCACACGACGGCACCAGTCCGCGACTGGCGCCCACGGTCGTGCAGGAGGAGGCGATCGTCGACAACCTTGACCTTCTCCTCGACTGCCTTCCGGGGGAGATCGTCGCAAGCATCCGAGAGCTCTCCACGCGCGAGGAGTTGGCTGCGGGTCGCGATGGACTCCTCGAGGTGGTGATGGATCTCGGCCGCCGACCCGAGGCGCGACTCACCTCTGGCGACGTCACGCTGCTCGAGCGAGAGGTGACAGAAGAGGATCTCTCGTGGGTGATCTCGCGGATCGGCGACTTCGGCGGAGACAATCGCGCCGGGATCGAGCGAACGCTGCACCGCATCTCTGCGATCAGGAATCGCGCGGATCGCGTCGTGGGACTCACCTGTCGAGTGGGACGCTCGGTCTTCGGAACGATCGAGATCCTGCGCGATCACATCGAGTCGGGGAAGTCGATCCTGATCATGGGCCGACCGGGCGTCGGCAAGACCACCATGCTCCGCGAGGCGGCGCGCGTGCTCGCATCCGAATTCTCCAAGCGCGTGGTGGTGGTCGACACATCGAACGAGATCGCGGGCGACGGCGACATCCCGCACCCGGCGATCGGCAAGGCGCGGCGCATGCAGGTGAGCGCTCCGGAGCGCCAGCACCTTGTGATGATCGAAGCGGTCGAGAACCACATGCCCGAAGTGATCGTGATCGACGAGATCGGCACGGAGGCGGAGGCGATCGCGGCGCGTACGATCGCAGAGCGCGGTGTGCAGCTGATCGGCACCGCACACGGAAACAACCTCGACAACCTGATGCTCAATCCGACGCTCACCGACCTGATCGGCGGGATCCAGAGTGTGACCCTCGGCGACGATGAGGCGCGACGTCGACGAACGCAGAAGAGCGTGCTCGAGCGGAAGGCACCGCCGACGTTCGACGTGGTGGTGGAGATCATCGATCGTGACCACATCTTGGTGCACGAAGATGTGGCGGCCACCGTCGACGCGCTCCTCCGCGGCGACGCCGTTGCACCAGAGGAGCGGTGGCGCGACGAGGCCGGCGTGCATCGCACGCATCAGCGGATTCGGCCAGGCGCACTGCCGGGAATCGAGCAGCGCCGGTTCGGCGGCCTGACGCCAGGTGACTGGCGACGCGACGGCCGCGGAGAGCGCGGCGCCTTCGACGATCGTCGTGGACTGCACGATGCACGCGACGAGGGTCGCGGTGGCTGGAGAAAACATCGTGAGCGCTCACGTCGCGCGGGAGCCTTCGCCGATCTGCGCAACCCGGAAGCCACCATCCCCGGCGGAACGGCGGCGCCCGTGATGCCCGTCCTCGATCCACGCGACGACGCAGGTGCCACTTCCGGCAGCTGGCGGCCGACACGAGGCTGGGTGAGCGGTGGCATGGCGGGTGCGGTTGCCGCCATGGACCACGAGCCCGTCGCGCGCACCGTCGACGGCACGCAGATCCCAGCCGCATGGGATGACGCACCTGATGCCGATGATCTGGAGCGAAGCCCAAGCCCGCTCCCAGAGATGCGCATCTACGCGCACGGCATCTCTCGGAAGAAGCTCGAGACGGCGATTCGCGAACTTGGGCTGCCCGCAAGCACGGCGCGCGGCCCCGAAGATGCTGACGTGGTGATGACGATCCGCAACGAATTCAAACAGCGTGGGGTGCAGCTCGTGGAGGCGGAGCGTCGCGGGGTGCCGATCCATGTGCTGAAATCGAATGCCGCAGCGCAGATGGAGCGCGCACTCCTGGCACTCTATGAGCTACCAGACGACCCTCGCGAGATGGCGCTTCGCGAAGCGGCGGCGGGCGTGCAGGAGGTGATGCGCACCGCGCACCCGGTCGAACTTGCGCCGCAGAGCGCCTTCATTCGCCGACTGCAGCACCAGCTTGCCGGCGAGGCGAACATCACCAGCAGTTCGCGCGGTCGCGATCCGCATCGCCGCGTGCGCCTTGAGCCGCCGGGACGCGCCTCAAGCACGCCGCGACGTCGCCGCTAGGCGACGGAGGGGGTCGGGGGTGTTCATCAGCTTCGAGGGGCCTGACGGCTCAGGGAAGTCGACGCAGATCGAGGCGCTCGCGGCGGAGCTTCGCGCCGCGGGCAGGGAAGTGGTGACCGTGCGCGAGCCGGGTGGGACGCCGGCGGGCGAGAAGATTCGCGCGATCCTCCTCGGCGAAGGCGGCACCGTCCCCGTCGATCCCCGTGCCGACGCGCTCCTCTTCAATGCCTCACGCGCACAGCTCGTCGCGGACGTGATCGAACCGGCCCTCGCACGCGGCGCGATCGTGATCGCCGACCGGTTCGCCGACTCCACGCTGGCGTATCAGGGCTACGGGAGCGGACTCCCGCTCGACGCGCTGCGCGCGATCATCCGCTTTGCAACGGCGGGACGCATCCCCGACCTCACGCTGCTCCTCGATCTCGATGCAGGCCACGGGCTCGCGCGAAAGTCCGGTCGGGGTCGCACCAGATTCGAAGAGGGCTTCGATGCGGCCTTCCACGAGCGCGTCGCCGCAGGCTTCCGCGCCCTCGCCGCCGCAGAGCCCACGCGGTGGCACCTCCTCGATGCCAGCGCAGAGCGCGGTCACCTCGCCGCACAGATCAGCACGATCGTTCGGGGGGCACTCGCCGCCACGCGCTGATCGGACTCGCCGCTACACTTCCTCAATGGTGCCCCAACTCACCTCCAAGGTCGACCGCCTCCGACCCGCCTACGGGTTCGATGACATCTCGCTCGCCCCCGGCACCGACACCGTGGATCCATCCGACGTCGACCTCGCACAGGACTTCTGCGGCATTCCGCTCGCCGTGCCGATCATGGCGTCGGCCATGGATGCTGTCGTGTCGCCGACGACCGCCGGCCTGCTTCACAAGCTCGGCAGTCTAGCCTGCATCAACCTGGAAGGACTCTGGTTCCGCTACCACGATCCGCTCCCGCACTTTGCGTCGATCCGCACGGCTGCAAAAGACCGGGTGCAGGAGCTGTTCGCACGACTCTACGCGGAGCCCGTGAAAGAGTCGCTGATCGCGCAGCGCATCGCCGAGATCCATGCCGCAGGCTCCCCGGCGATGATCGCGGCAACGCCCCAGGCGATCGGGAAGTTCGGCGACGCGATCATCAAGGGCGGAGCCGAT
>CAINCM010000131.1 GCA_903847005.1 uncultured Chloroflexota bacterium
CCGCGCGCTCCGAGACAGGCGCGGGAGCCTCCGGCCGCATGCCCGCTCCCTGTTCGGGACGGTTGCCACGTCGATCTGGCTCTCGCCACTTCTCCTCCTTCCGCTGTTCGGGCTTCTCGGCGATCTCACACTTTCACCGTGGATCGGATGGTTGCTTGCAGTCGTCTGGAGCGCAGACACAGGTGCCTATCTGATCGGCCGACGTTTCGGCCAACGAAAGCTCGCCCCTCTCATCTCACCGCGCAAGAGTGTCGAGGGGCTGATTGGCGGACTCATCTGCGCGACGGTCGTCGGATCGTTGACTGCGCTCTCCTGGCTCGACTCGCCACTCGTCTGGGCGATTCCCGCCAGCTTCGTCGTTGCGGTTGCCGCTGAGGCGGGGGACCTCGTCGAATCGATGTTCAAGCGTGCCGCCGGCATCAAGAACTCCGCAACGCTGATCCCCGGCCATGGCGGCATCCTGGATCGGATCGACAGCCTACTGCTTGCCGCTCCTGTCGCACTTCTCGCCGCGATCGTCCTTCAAATCTCACAGCTTCTCGCTCTAGGAGACTGATGAAACGGACGCGTGTCGCCCTGATCGGTGCGACCGGCTCAATCGGCACGCAGACGATTGAGATCCTCTGTGCTGCACCGGATCGTTTCGAACTGGTGGCACTTGCGGTCGGGCGCGAGAGCGATGCGTCACGCGCGCTCGCGGCGGCGCATCCGAGCGCCCACGTTGTGATCGGACTCGAGGGGGGAGAGCTGAGCAGCAGGATCCTGGATCGAGAGCCGGACCTGCTCGTCGCGGCGGCCACCGGACTCGTTGGGATTCGCGCAACGATCGACGCGCTCGATGCGGGCGTCGCGGTCGCCATCGCGAACAAGGAGGCGGTGGTCGCCGGCGGCGAGTTGGTGATGGGCGCTGCCCGTCGAGCGGCCGCACGTAGCGGGACGAATCTGCTCGAACGTCTGCGTCCGGTTGACAGCGAGCACTCAGCGATCTGGCAGTGCCTTGCCGGCGAGCGACCAGAGCGCGTTGAGCGTCTCTGGCTCACCGCGAGTGGTGGCCCGTTTCGCACGTGGGACGCGCCACGCATCGCCAGCGCACGAATCGACGACGCGTTGAAGCATCCAACGTGGAAGATGGGCGGAAAGATCACCGTCGACTCAGCTTCGCTCGTCAACAAAGGGCTGGAGGTGATCGAGGCGCATCGGCTCTTCGAGATGCCGATGTCCCGGATCTCGATCCTGGTCCACCCACAGAGTCTTGTCCACGGCGCCGTCTCCTTCACGGATGGATCGATGAAGGCGCAAATCGGAGCCCCAGACATGCGCGTGCCGATCGGTTACGCGCTGAACTATCCGCAGCGCAGCGATCATCACGTGCGCGCCGTCAACCTCGCAGACATGCGCGAGCTGACCTTCGAAGAGCCGGATCTGCAACGATTCCCCGGACTCGCTGTCGCCCTCGCAGCGGGCGAATCCGGCGGGGCGGCACCCGCGGTGCTGATCGTTGCCGACGATGTCGCAACGAGCCGCTTCGCCGCCGGCGTGATCCCGTTCGGGGGCATTGCGGCCCTCCTTCGGGATGCTTCTGACCGTTTCGCAGGAAGGCCCGCGCCAGAGAGCGTCGAAGCGCTGCGCGCCCTGAGTGACGAGGTGCGCGCCTTTGCCGAAGCCTGGCGTCCGATGTGAGGTGCGGACGGCGGCAGCGAGCAACCGAACCGCGGCGGGCGTAGGCTGATCGCATGGGTGATCTGTTCGGTCTGATCAGTGGGGTCCTTGGGCCGCTCTTGGTCCTGGTCGTCTTGGTCGTGCCGTTGATTGTGGTCCACGAACTCGGACACCTGATCGCCGCGCGTCGGCGCGGGATCGCTGTCGAAGAGTTTGGGATCGGATTTCCGCCGCGTGTTGCGGTGCTGTATCGCGGTACCCGCACGCTCCTGACCTTGAACGCGCTTCCGTTCGGCGGCTTCGTCCGTATGGCGGGTGCAACAGAGGGCAGTCAGGAACCGGATGGCTGGGATCGCGCCTCGCTGTCGTCGAAGGTTGTCGTGATGCTCGCAGGGATCATGGTCAACCTTGCCGTGGCGTTTCTCCTCATGCTCGCACTCGCGGGCCCCCTTGCGGAGCGCGGGGAGCTTCTCCTTGCGGATGTGCAGCCCGGATCACCAGCCGACAGCGCTGGCATCGTGGCGGGCGATCGAATCTCGTCGTTGAACGGCGTCCCGTTCGATCGCTTTGAGACGCCACTCGTCGGCCTTCGTGAGTCGGCAGGACGCGAGGTGCGACTTACGGTTCTCGATCAGGCGGGCGCCTCTCGCGAGATCACGGTTCGACTCCGCACCATGGAGGAGGCGGCGGGACAGGGCGTCCTCGGCATCAGCATCGCCGATCTCCTCCCAGCCGGTCCTCTAGAGCGACCTCTGGTCGATGTCGTTCGTCTCGCCGCAGTGCGAACGATCGAGGCGGGGATGGCGATTCTCGGCGGTCTCGTAGATCTCATCACAGCGCCGTTTCAAGGCGCGGAAGATGCGCCTGCGCTTTCAGGCCCGGTCGGCATCGCCGTTGGAGTGGCCGGTGCCGCAGAGCGACTCGGGTTCAGCGGGTTCATCCAGATCGCAGCACTGCTTTCCGCCAATCTGGCGATCCTGAATGTGCTGCCGATCCCACCGCTTGACGGCGGACGAGTCGCCGCACTGCTGCTCCGCCGCCTCCTCGGCGGAGAGCGCGGCCGTCGGGTCGAACAGGCACTCGTCACCGCTGGCGCACTCGCCATGCTCCTGCTCTTCTTCTGGATCACGCTCGGTGACCTTGGTACCATTTTCGGCGGAGGAACCTGATGACGCGCGATCTTCCCGTGGTCCCTCGCCCGCCTTCGGACCGACCCGATCTGTTGCGACCAACGCGCCGCTTGACGCCATCCGTCGACGTTGGCGGAGTGTTGGTTGGGTCGGCGCACCCAATCGTGGTCCAGTCGATGACCAACACAGACACGGCCGATGCAGCAGCCACCGCAGCACAGGTGGCACACCTTGCACGTGCCGGGAGTCAGATCGTTCGAGTCACGGTGAACAACGAGCAGGCTGCGGCTGCCGTTCCTGAACTCGTTGATCGACTTGCAGATCAGGGGGTACGCGTCCCGATCGTCGGCGACTTCCACTACAACGGCCACAAGCTGCTGGCCGCATATCCAGCCACCGCGGCCGCCCTCGCCAAATACCGAATCAATCCGGGCAACGTCGGCACCAAGCGGCGCGATGAGAACTTTCAGACCATCGTCAAGATTGCGATCGACAACGGAAAGCCGGTTCGAATCGGCGTGAATTGGGGTTCCCTCGACCAGGACCTGTTGACGCTGTTGATGGAGGAGAACGCCCGCTCTTCCAGTCCGGAGAGCGCCCGAGCGGTTACGATTGAGGCCATCGTCCGTAGCGCGCTCCAGTCCGCTGCGCTCGCAGAGGAGACGGGAATCGGACACGATCGCATCCTTCTCTCGGCGAAGACCTCGAACGTGCGTGATTTGATCGACGTGTATCGCGAGCTTGCGTTGCGCTGCGATTACCCGCTGCACCTTGGCCTCACCGAGGCGGGAATGGGGATGAAGGGCATCGTCGCGACGAGTTCCGCCCTGGCGATCCTGCTGAACGAAGGAATCGGAGACACGATACGGGTCTCTCTGACCCCAGAGCCAGGCGGCGATCGTGCACTCGAGGTAGAGGTGGCCCAGCAGCTTCTGCAATCGCTTGGCCTTCGGGCCTTCTCGCCCCAGGTTACCTCCTGCCCAGGTTGCGGAAGGACCACGAGCGTCTTCTTCCAAGAGATGGCCCAGCAGATCCAGAGCTACCTGAAGGCACAGATGCCGCTCTGGCGAGATCGCCACCCAGGCGTCGAGGCGATGGAGGTGGCGGTGATGGGATGCGTCGTCAACGGGCCCGGAGAGTCGAAACATGCGAACCTCGGCATCAGTCTCCCTGGCACCTTCGAAGAACCGGTCGCACCGGTGTTCAAGGACGGCGTGCTTCTCACGACGCTTCGAGGGGATCGAATCGTCGCCGAGTTCACCGAGATCCTCGAGCGCTACGTCGTGGAACGCTACCCAGGACGCTAGAGGCTTCCGTTCGGGGCCTGAGCGCCCCTCCTCGTGGTCCACGCACGAGTTGAGCGCCGCTGTGAGCGTGCTATGATGCCCCCAATAACGGCCGCCGAACGAGAGACGTGGGTGACCCCCGCGTCTTTTTTTATCGGGGCTGCCAAGCGTGAAGGGAGGCAGAGATGAGCAAGGAGCTTGTTGGCGCCCTCGTACAGTTGGGCGCGGAGCGCGGGATCAACCGCGAGAGCGTGCTGCAGGCGGCTGAGGAGTCATACGCAGCTGCCCTCAACCGCCGCCACGGGACTGCGGACATCCATGTTCGCCTTGACCCTGAGACGGGTTCGATGCGCGTCTTCCGCGCTCGGCGAGTCGTCGAAGAGGTGCTCACCCCGGGCGCGGAATGGACGCTGGCAGAGGCACAGGCGTCTCACCCAGAGGCCACCATCGGATCGCTGATCGAGACCGAAGAGATGAACCCAGAGATGGGTCGTATCGTGGCGGCGCAGGCGCGCCAGACGCTGCAGGCGCGACTCGTGCAGATCCAGCGTGAACAGGTGATGCGCTCCTTCGCTGAACGCGAAGGGGAGATCTTGACCGGTGTGGTCATGCGGGTCGACCGAAGAAACCTGGTCCTCGACGTCGGCCGTGCGGAGGCGTACCTGCCGTCCACTGAACTTTCGCCGCTCGACACATTCCGCATCGGAGAGAACGTGAAGGCGCTGCTCCTCGAGGTTCGAACAACCGTTCGCGGGCCGGAGATCCTGCTCACTCGATCGCACAAGAACTTCGTCAAGAAGCTCTTCGAGTTGGAGGTACCAGAGCTCGGTTCGGGCCTCGTTGAGATCACCTCGATTGCTCGCGAAGCTGGACATCGCTCCAAGGTGATCGTCAGCGCTCATCAGGTCGGACTCGATCCAGTCGGCACGGTGGTTGGCCAGCGGGGCGCACGGGTACAGGCGGTCGTGGAAGAGCTCGGTGGAGAGAAGGTCGACATCATTGCCTTCACAGACGATCCCGCAGAGATGATCGGTCGTGCGCTGTCGCCGGCGCCGGTCATTTCCGTTGTCGTTGACGAGAACGCGAGGTCTGCTGTCGTCACCGTTCCAGAGCACGCGCTCTCGCTCGCGATCGGACGAGAGGGACAGAATGCTCGACTCGCTGCCCGATTGACTGGGTATCGGATCGACATCGCCAGCGACGGATCGGGCAGTCCTGCCACTGCTGTTGCGGAAGGCGCTACGGCGGTTGCCGTAGAAAGCGAGTCGTAGCACGGGCACAGCGGCGGAGCGCACGTGTGTGCTCTGCAGAGGTCGCTTCTTCGCGCACGAAATGCTGCGAGTCGGTCGTGAGGGCGACGGAACGTTGCGCATTGGAGAACGAGGTGGGCGTGGAGCATGGATCTGTCGTGGCGCGCACGATGCGGACCTTCATGCGGCGGTCAGGCGGGGACTGGGTGGCGCAGTACCCGATGAGGACATGAAACAGATCGAGGAGGCCCGGCGAGCCTGGATCGAGACGGAAGGGGAGAGGAGGGGAACATGACGAAGCAGCGAAAGAGCGCCCGCCCCGTGCGCCCCGAGCGGGCGAACCTCGAGCCGCGCCCACAGAAGCCGCTCCAGATCCAAGAGACAGGCGTGCTGGTGTTGCCGCCATCGATGACTGTAGGCGAGCTCGCACAAACCCTTCGGGTGAATCCGGCCGACATCATCAACCCGCTCATCCGCAGCGGCGTCTTCGCAACCATGAACCAGGGGATCGATCGAGAGACAGCGTCACTCATCGCAACGGAACTCGGATTCAACGTGGCAGAACCAGAGCCTGAAGAGGTCGAAGAGGTGCCGGCTGAGGTGCCAGAGGCTCCGCCAGCAGCGACCAAGCAGGTCCTCTTCGAGGAATCGGCCACCGCAGCGCTTCACACACGCGCGCCCATCGTCACCGTCATGGGACATGTGGACCACGGCAAGACGAGCCTTCTCGACGCCCTGCGCAAGACCTCCGTTGCCGCGGGTGAGCGTGGCGGAATCACGCAACACCTTGGGGCGAGCCTGGTCAAGCGCGGCGATCGGCGCATCCTCTTTCTCGACACCCCCGGCCACGAGGCCTTCACAGCCATGCGCGCACGCGGCGCTCGCGTGACTGACATTGCGATCATCGTGGTTGCCGCAGATGACGGCGTGATGCCCCAGACCAAGGAGGCGATCAGCCACGCGCGCGCCGCGGACGTGCCGATCATCGTCGCCATGAACAAGATGGACAGGCCTGAGGCGAACGCCGAGCGGGTCAAGAGCGAGCTTGCCGAGGCGGGTGTGCTCGTCGAGGCATATGGCGGTGACGTACCCATGGTCGCCGTCTCCGCCCGTTCGGGTGCGGGCCTCGATGACCTGCTCGACATGATCCTTCTCGTCGCCGACCTCGGCGACTACAAGGCTGACCCGTCACGCCCCGCAATCGGCACCGTGATCGAGGCACAGCGAGACAAGGGTCGCGGTCCGATCGCGACGGTCATCGTGCAGACAGGAACCCTGCGCGTCGGGGATGCCGTGGTGGCGGGGGGCATCTCAGGGAAGGTTCGCTCCCTCGAGACAACCGACGGTGCCCGCGTGAAGTCGTCCGGTCCATCGACCGCGGTGGTGATCTCCGGACTCCCCGAGGTTCCTTCGAGTGGCGACATCTTCCGCGTCGCGGCCGACGAGCGCGAGGCACGGAACCTGGCAGAGGCCGCTAAGAGCGAGGCGGCAGCTGCCCGCGACGGTGGCGGCCGCGCCACCATGGAAGAGTTGTATCGACGGATTCAATCAGGTGCTGGCAAGGAGGTTCGAGTCATCCTCAAGTCAGACGTCGCAGGTTCTCTTGGCGCGATCGAGCATCAGCTAGAGAAGTTGCAGAGCGACGAGGTGCGCATCAATGTCTTGATGTCCGCTGCTGGTGAGATCACCGAAAACGACATCTTGCTTGCATCCGCCTCCGATGCGATCGTGCTCGGATTCACCACAACGCTGACGCCCGGCGCACGACGCATGGCCGATACAGAACACGTCGACGTCAGGCTCTACGACATCATCTACGAACTTGCCGATGACATGAAGGCCGCGATCGAAGGGATGCTCGATCCAGAGAGGTCGGAGGTTGTCGAAGGTCGCGCCGAAGTGAAGCAGCTCTTTCCCGGAAAGGATGTTGTCATCGCGGGCTGTGTGGTACGAGAGGGGCGCGTCACACGCGGTTCCAACGTCCGGGTCATTCGCGGCGGAAGCGTGATCGCGACGGATGTCGTGGAATCGCTGCGCAGGTTCCGTGACGACGTGCGGGAGGTCAAGGAAGGCCAAGAGTGCGGCATCGGCCTCGGTCCATCGATCACGGTGCAAGAGGGCGACATCTTGGAGATCGTCGGGGAGCAGTCGACCCGCAGGACCCTTTGATGACCGATCGCATGCCACGTGTGGACGAACTGCTTCGCGAAGAGATCAGCACGCACATTTCACGATCGATCGGCGATCCGCGACTGGGCTTCGTGACGGTGGTCGGCGTTGAGACCTCTCCCGATCTTCGCCATGCAAAGGTGTTCGTCAGCGCGATCGGCAACGACGAACAGCGGGTAGCCTCCCTCGCCGCGCTGCGCAGCGCGACACCGTACCTTCGCACCGTCATCTCCAAGGGTCTGCGCATTCGTCGCGTTCCAGCGCTCCATTTCGAGCTGGATCCGTCGGGCGATCGTGGCAGCCGCATTCAGCAGCTCCTGGGCAGCCTCGAGCGGGGCGATGATCCGAAGGAGGGTCTCGCTCCACTCCCGAATCCAGGCGCAGCGCGAGCGGCGGAGGAAGACGCATGAGACTTCGTGAGCGAACCGCCGCCATCCGTGCGGAGGCGACGGCCGCGGTTCCGACGGAACTCCTTGAACTCCTGCGATCCGCGAAGCGCATATGGGTCGTGCCGCACGAGCGGCCCGACGCGGATGCAATTGGGGCGGCTCTCGGGCTGCAGTCGATCCTAGAGCAGCGCGGCAGCGAAGTGGCGGTGCTCTGTGCGGATGCTCCTGCGAAGGTGTACGAGGTCATCCCCAACGTCGATCGTGTCCTCACGACCCCTCCAGCGTGGGCACCCGACGTCGC